>JBEEIN010000044.1:0-5763 GCA_041169825.1 Pseudomonadota bacterium | reverse complement strand
CTGCGCCCGCGACAGATGAGCGAAAGCCTTGCCCTGATCGATGCCAACTGGCGGTTGATGGCCCCGATCATGGCGCTGGTCGGGCTGGTGACCGCCGTCTCAACCAAGACCATCCCGGGCGTACCTTCGCTGGCCCTGATTGCCATTGCGATGGGGCTTGCCTGGATCTCTTTCGCGGCCAGTCGGCGCGCCCGGCGGCTCGGGCATGACGGGATGCGAAGGCACGTGCTGCTTGGCCTGCACGTCAGCCTGCCGATGCTGTTGTTTGGCATGGCGATCGGGTCCTGGACAGAGGGTATCCCGACGATGAACTGGCGCGAGACGATTGCCGCGCCAGTGATCGTCTCAACCCTCGCCTCGGTGATCCTTAACCGGCGGATCGCCAGCATCATCGCAGCCAACGTGTCGATCTGGTTGGGGGTTGCGCTGGTCGCCGGGACCCCTGCGACGATCCTGGTCCTGGCTAGCGGCGCGGTGATCGGGGTCTATGCCGCCGTTCGCCAGGTCCGCAGCGATCGGATGGCGGCGGAAGTCGAACGCGAACGCCTTCATAACCAACTTCGAGCAGAGCAATTGCTCAATGAATTTGAGGAAAGCGGGCAGGGCTGGTTTTTCGAGACCGATCGGCGCGGGGCGCTAGTCTATGTCTCGCCAATCGTTGGCAAGGTGCTGGGGCGGGGATCCCAGGCGCTGGTTGGCCGACCGTTTGGTGACCTGTTCCAACCGGATGGCGAAGAGGGCGAGCGTACCTTGTCGTTCCACCTTTCTGCCCGCTCGGCTTTCAACGAGTTGGCCTTGCGGGCCAACGCCCCGGGCGAGGAGCGCTGGTGGTCGATTAGTGGCCGCCCGCTTTACGACGAGTTCGGCAATTATTTGGGTTTCCGCGGTTCGGGTCATGACCTGACCGAGAAACGCCGTTCGCAGCAGCATGCCTCGCGGCTGGCCCACTTCGACTCGCTCACCGGCCTCGCCAATCGCCTGCAAATGGCGCAGACCCTTGAGCGGTTACTGGCCGCCCCAAGCGAGCATCAGCGCGCCTGCGCGATCTTCCTGCTCGATCTCGACCGGTTCAAGCAGGTCAACGATACGATGGGCCATCCGGCGGGCGATGCCTTGCTGACGCAGGTGGCCGAGCGGCTCAAACAGACCGTTGGTCAAGATGGACGGGTTGGTCGATTAGGCGGTGACGAGTTCGAGGTAATCCTGCCTGGCGCCCATCGGCGCGAGCAGCTCTCAGCTCTGGCCGACCGGGTGATCCACAACCTGTCAGTACCCTACCAGCTTGAAGGGCACCGGGTGGTGATCGGTGCCTCTGTCGGGATCGCGCTTTCTCCTGATGATGGCGTTACTTCGGACGCGCTGATCCGCAATGCCGATCTGGCGCTTTATGCGGCGAAGGATGGCGGACGCGGGCGGCACCACTTCTACGACCCGGACCTGCACAGCGATGCCGAAGAGCGCCGCCGGCTCGAAGCCGATTTGCGCGAGGCGGTCGGCAACGGCGGATTGGAACTGGCCTATCAACCGGTGGTCCAGACCACGAGCGAGCGGATCACCGGGTTTGAAGCCCTGCTGCGCTGGACCCATCCAGTGCACGGCCCCATTTCGCCGACCAAGTTCATCCCGATTGCCGAAGACATTGGCCTGATCGCCCAGATTGGCGAATGGGCGCTGCGCACGGCCTGCCGCGATCTTGCCCATTGGCCTGAGGAGGTGCGGGTGGCGGTCAATGTCTCGCCCCTGCAATTTGCCAATCCGGCGCTGCCGGCGGTTATCACCAATGACCTGGCAACTGCCCAGATCCGGCCCGACCGGCTGGAACTGGAGATAACCGAAAGCGTCTTTCTGAACGAGGATGCCGGGGTGGAACGGATGTTTGCCGCCCTCAAGCGGATCGGGGTACGGCTCGCGCTCGATGATTTCGGAACCGGCTATTCCTCGCTCGGCTATCTCAAGCGGGCCCCGTTCAGCAAGATCAAGATCGACCAGTCCTTCGTTCGCGGGGCAACCCAGGCGGGTAGCCGTAACGGGGCGATCATCAGCTCGATCGTCAACCTGGCTGAGGCCCTGGGTATGGAAACGACGGCTGAGGGGGTCGAAACGCTCGATGAGCTGGATCTGGTCCGTCATCTCGGCTGCAGCCATGTCCAGGGCTTCATTTACGATAAGCCGCTGTCCTTTGATCAGGCGACGGCCCGGCTCGCCACCGGCCTGAATGCGATTGCCAAGGGTCCCCGCTCGGCCCGTGCGGCGCGACATACTATGCTGCGCAAGGTGATTATGGAGCACGGCGGTAACCAGTACCACGCCACGGTCCGCAACGTTTCGCACACCGGGGCTCTGGTTGAAGGACTGTGGAACGTGCCGTCCGGCACTGTCTTCCGTTTGCATTGGGCTGAGGGTGTGACTGTCCAAGCGACAGCCCGCTGGTCCAAGAACGAGCGGATGGGGGTGGAGTTTGAACAGCCGGGCGCGGTTGGAATGCTGCCCGGTGCCGCCCCGTCTGATCCAGAGCAGATCGCGGCGCGGCGCCTTCGGCGGATGGTCGGTCAATAGCCAATCGCACGGCCGCGCCTGTAACGTTAGCTAAATCGCAACCCCGCTAGTCTAAGGCAAATCGCCTGCGAAGTGAACGGCATCGCAACCTGTGTCGAGCGAGGTTTATGACCAGAGGCATTGCCTCTCCCTTGGGCCGAATTCGGAACCTGCTGAGAAACCGGCGGGCAGAGGAGGTCATACCTGCAGACAACAAGACGCAGGACGAGCGCCTGTTTGATCTGGCTCTGGATTACGAGAAGTCGGGGCATGGTTGGTTCTGGTCAACCGCTGCAGATGGTCGACTGACCTATGTCTCGGATTGCGTTTCGCAGATCCTTGGCGTTGCAAACGCAGACCTTGTCGGACAACCGGTCCAGTCGCTGTTCGTGCTTGAGCGTGATGAGGACGATGCGGTCGAGCGTACGCTTCCGTTGATCCTTAGCGCCCGCAAGACCTTTGCCGATCTGCCGGTCAAAGCGGCCAGCGATAGTGTTGAACTGTGGTGGTCGATTGCGGGCCGTCCGCAGTTTGATGATGCTGGCCAATTCATCGGCTATTTCGGCAATGCCATTGATATCACTGCCCGCCGCCAATCGCACAAGGATGCCTCGCGGCTGGCGCAATACGATTCTCTGACCGGTCTCGCCAACCGTCACCGGATCGGCAAGCGGCTGAATGCGATCCTGACGGCCTATCGGACGGCCAGGCGCGCCTGCGCGATTTTCATGCTTGATCTTGATCGCTTCAAGCAGGTTAACGATACCCTTGGCCATCCGGCCGGCGATGAATTGCTCAAGCAGGTCGCGCAGCGGCTTGAGCGGGTCCTTGGCGAGAGGAGTTTTGAAATCGGCCGCCTTGGCGGCGATGAATTCCAGGTGATCCTGCCCGACATCGACGACCGTGGTCGGCTTGGGGAATTGGCGACGGCCGTCATAACCATGTTGTCGCAGCCCTATCAGATTGATGGCAGCCGCTGCGTAATCGGTGCCTCAATCGGGATTGCCATTGCCCCATATGACGGCATCACCAGCGAAGAGCTTGTCCGTTCCGCTGACCTTGCGCTCTATGCATCCAAAGGTGGCGGGCGCGGTCAATTCCGTTTCTATTCCAGCGACCTCCACAGCGAGGCAGAGCGCCGCAAGCAGATTGAGGATGATCTGCGCGATGCCCTGGTCAGCAATGAAATGCGGGTGGTCTACCAGCCCATTGTGAATGCCGGCGACAACAAGGTTGTCTCGCTTGAAGCGCTGGCCCGTTGGGACCATCCCGAATTGGGCGAAATTTCGCCGACGATCTTCATCCCGATTGCCGAGGAAGCCAACCTGATTGGTCAATTGGGTGATTGGATCCTCAAGCAGGCCTGTATGGATGCGGTCGAATGGCCAGACGGCATCCAGGTTTCCGTCAATGTGTCGGCTGCGCAATTTGCCAATGCCGGGTTCCCCGCCTTGGTGGCCCAGGCCCTCGCGCATTCGGGGCTGGCGCCTGAGCGGCTGGAACTCGAACTGACCGAGTCTGTCTTCCTCGGTGAAAAATCAATCACGGCGGACATGTTCTCGACGTTGAAGATGCTGGGTGTGCGATTGGCGCTGGACGATTTCGGAACCGGATATTCCTCGCTCAGCTATTTGCAGCATGCGCCATTTGACAAGATCAAGATCGACAAGAGCTTCATCGCCGAGGTCACTCTGCCCGATAGCCGCAACGCTGCGATCATTGCCTCGATCGTCAGCCTGGCCAAAGCGCTGAAAATGGATACCACGGCCGAAGGGATCGAGGCGCACGATGAACTGCACGCCATGCGCAAGCTTGGCGTCAACCAGATCCAGGGCTTCATTTACGCCGCTCCGGTTTCCTGTGACGAGGTGAGCGAACACCTGCTGAGCGGCGATTGGGTGATCGAGCCCGATGGCCCCAGCCGCTATCGCCCGGATCGCCGCACCGTGTTGCGCTGGGTCGGTCTGATTCACGAGGATCACCGCTACGAAGCGATGATGCGCAATCTATCGCGCAGCGGCTGTATGGTCGAAGGCCTGGTCGATGTCCCGGTCGGCACGCCCTTCGTGGTTGATTTCGGCGAAGGCCAGCTGGCCGTGGCCCATGTGCGGCGCAGCGCCGGATCACTGCAGGGGCTGGAATTCGAACAGCAACTGGTTGACGATGGGGCCGGAGGGCTGTGTACCCGTCACCGCGTTTCGCCCTATGTTCTGGCCCAGGCTGGCATGCCTCTACAGGCCCTGCCCAAGGGCGACTATCCGATGCAGTTGATCCAGCAGCCAGGAACACCGCTCAGCATGCCCCGGTTCACCACGGCCGAGATCAAGAACCGCAGTTTGGTTGTCGCCTGAGCCGGTTCGGGCTAGCGGAGCAGATGTTCCTGCTGCGCCAGGTCGTTGCGGATCGTGGTTGCCGCCAGCATGGTAGTCGCGCCAAATCTGCCTCGCTACGATCCCGATCGCTGCCGGGCCCGGTGACAGTGCCCTGACTTGCTGCTAACGGCGGCGGCGAGCGGGGTGGCCCGGCACTTTTTCAGAAGATTCAGATGACCGATCTTAGTTCTATCCGCAATTTCAGCATTATTGCCCATATTGACCATGGTAAGAGCACCCTGGCGGACCGGTTGATCCAGTTCACCGGCGGGCTGACCGAGCGTGAGATGAGCGCGCAGGTGCTGGACAACATGGATATTGAGCGTGAGCGCGGGATCACGATCAAGGCGCAGACGGTCCGCCTGAAGTACAAGGCCAAGGACGGCAAGGACTATGAGCTGAACCTCATGGACACGCCCGGCCACGTTGACTTCGCCTATGAAGTGTCTCGCAGCCTGGCCGCGTGTGAGGGCGCGCTGCTGGTGGTCGATGCCGCGCAGGGGGTTGAGGCGCAGACCCTGGCCAATGTCTACCAGTCGATCGAGCACGACCACGAGATCGTCCCCGTGATCAACAAGATCGACCTGCCCGCCGCCGAGCCGGAAAAGGTCAAGGCCGAGATCGAGGAAGTGATCGGCCTCGACGCCTCTGACGCGGTGATGACCAGCGCCAAGTCCGGCATCGGCATCGAGGACGTGCTCGAAGCCGTGGTCAAGCGCATCCCCCCGCCCAAGGGCGATCCAAATGCCCCGCTGAAGGCCATGCTGGTTGACAGCTGGTACGATCCCTACCTCGGCGTGGTGATCCTGGTCCGCGTGGTCGATGGCACGATCAAAAAGGGCCAGCAGGTCAAGTT
>JBEEIN010000043.1:0-2629 GCA_041169825.1 Pseudomonadota bacterium | reverse complement strand
GGGGCGATGCTGGGCCGATTTGCGCGCGGCCTGCTGGGTGGGCTGTTGCGCTAGGCTTCCGTCGATAGCAGTATCCCGCCGGTCGAACTCCGCCCCCGCGCTGGCGCCCTGTCGCGCAGGTGCAGGAAGGTACTCGTCTGGATGGGGATCCTGATGCACTGGAAATTTACTGCCGCGGCCGCTCTGGCTCTTTCGATCAATGCCCCGGCCTGGGGCCAGGCACTGGCCCCTGCGGTGCGGGCTGAAGCGCCTCCGGTTCCGGCAGGCAAATTGACCGGACAGGTGCAACCGCAGGCCTATCGGCTCGACCTGTCGATCGACCCGTCGCAGGAACGCTTCTCGGGCAAGACCGAAATCGATGCGACGCTGAAGGAAGCCAGCCGGACGATCGACCTGCACTGGCGCGACCTGGCGATCCAGTCGGTCGAGGTCCTGGCCGGCGGCAAGGTGCTGACGCCCAGCTGGCGGCAGATGAACGCAACCGGTGCTGGTCGGCTGACCTTCGCCGAGCCGGTGCCGGCTGGCCCCGTCACCTTTCGCTTCGCCTACAGCGCGCCGTTCCAGAGCGCCCCGGCCGGGCTGTTCCGGGTCAAGGTTGCCGACCAATGGTATGCCTGGACCCAGCTGGAATCGATCGATGGCCGCGGGGTCTTCCCAAGCTTTGACGAACCTGGCTTCAAGACGCCGTTCACCGTCACCCTGCGGACCCCGCCGGGCCAGACCGCGGTCAGCAATGCGCCAGAGATTGGGGTGACGCGCGAAGGCGGCATGGATGTCCATACCTTCGCCCAGACCCTGCCTTTGCCGACCTATCTTGTCGCAGCGATGGTCGGGCCATTCGCGGTGGTTGAAGGCATGGTCCCACCCACCCCGCAACGCGCCAAGCCGCTGCCGCTGCGGATCATCTCGCCCAAACCCAATGGCGAAAAGCTGGCTTTTGCGCTGGAGGAATCGAAGACAATCGTTCGCCTGCTAGAGGCCTATTTCAACGAATCTTTCCCCTATCCCAAGCTGGACCAGATCACCGCGCCGATCATGCCGGGGGCGATGGAGAACGCCGGGGCGGACCTCTATAACGATGCCCTGCTGGTGCTGGATGAAAAGGCCACGACGAGCCAGAAGCGCAGCTTTGGCATGGTCGTCAGTCACGAGCTGGCGCACCAGTGGTTTGGCGATCTCGTTACCCCGGCCTGGTGGGACGATATCTGGCTGAACGAAAGCTTCGCCAACTGGATGGGCTTTCGCATCGGCAACGAATGGCGGCCTGCCCTGAACATCCGGGCCGGGGCCGTGCAGGAAGGCTTTGATGCCATGCGCACCGATGCGCTGGTGGCTGGGCGTCCGATCCGCCAGCCGATCAAGACCGATAGTCAGATCGATGAGGCTTTCGATTCGATCACCTATGGCAAGGGTGGCCACGTGGTCGCGATGATTGCGGGCTATATGGGTGACGACAAGTTCCGCGAAGGGGTGCGCCGCTACATGGCCGCGCACCGCTATGGCAACGCGACCAGCACCGAATTCTTCGCAGCCATGGCTGAAGCTTCGGGTGATTCCCGGATCGTGCCGGCGATGCAAAGCTTTACCGACCAGCAGGGCGTCCCTCTGCTGACCTTTGCCCGCGCTGGAAAGGGCTGGCAGGTCAGCCAAAGCCGCTATGCGCGGATGGGCACGGTGGCACCGGAAACCCGCTGGGGCATTCCGCTGTGCCTGCGCACCACCGGCGGGGCGCGGCAATGCCAGTTGCTGACCGAGGCCAGCGCGACGATCAGCTACAATGGTAAGGGCGCGCTGATGCCCAATGTGGGCGGCACCGGCTATTATCGGTTTGAACTGCCGGCGGCCGAATGGGACAAACTGATCACCGTGGCCGATCGCCTGCCCGGCGCAGAGGCCCAGGCCATGGCGGATTCGCTGAACGCCAGCTTCCAGGCCGGTCGGGCCACCCCGGCCCAACTGATCGTCGCCGCGCGCAAGCTGGCGGCGCAGCAGGATAGCTATGCCAATGGCACAGGGGTCGGCGCGCTGGCGGGCTATGCCGGGGCTGGGTTCCTCAGCGATGCGGGCAAGGCCGGGTTCCAGCGGCTGGTCAACGCGGTCTACGGTCCGCGCCTGAAGACCTTGGGCTTTGACCCCCGCGCGGGGGCCTATGCCGGGCACGATCCGGAAGAGACCCAGCGCCGCCAGCAGGCTGTATCCTATCTGGTCCGCAAGGGCGGCGATACGGCGCTGCGCGGACGGTTGCTGACTGCGACGAAGGCCTATCTGGGTGGCGACCATCAGGCACTTGATTCGGCGTGGTTGGGATCCGGTCTGGCCCTGGTGCTCGAAGAGGGCAGACTGGCCACGGCCCGGGACCTGCTTGACCGCGCGCTTGCCTCGACCGACCCGGTGTTTCGCCCGGTCGCGCTGGGTGTCATCGGCGATTCCGGCAAGGATGAGATCGGGCGCTGGATCCTCGATGGGCTCAAGGACAGTCGCCTGCGCATCAGCGAGCGGCAGAACCTGATCCGCGGCGTGGTCGCCAGTCCGGGCACGCAGGACCTGGGCTGGGCCTGGCTCAAGGCCAATTACGAAGCCCTGGCCAATAGCGGCGGCGGCATTTTCTTTGCCTCACGGCTGCCGGAAA
>JBEEIN010000042.1:0-15821 GCA_041169825.1 Pseudomonadota bacterium | reverse complement strand
TGAACTGCGGGTGGTCAGGCTGTTCAACCAGCCGGAACCAACACGGATTGCCGCTTTTGGGCCGCAAGACCGCGTGGCGTGCCCCGGCGCTGGCCGGACAGCCCCAACTTGCCGCAAGCTCTGATGAGAGCGGCCCTTCGTGGACCAGATCAAGCTTCAGCACGCCCTGGTAATCGGCCAATGCCGCAGCCAGGTTTGGGACAACGGACAGGCCGCCCATGATCGTTCCGTGGGGAATGGACATCACTTGAACTCCGGCTTGCGCTTGGCAACGAAGGCGCTGGTGCCCTCTAGGAAATCCGCGCCGGTGAAGGCAGCAGCGAAGACCGCCAGGGTATCGGCATCGTCGTCGGCCTGCCCGTCCAGCACCCGGCGAACGAAACGCTTCATTCCGGTGGTCGAATGGCAGGAGTTGGCGGCAATCAGCGCTTCAAGCTGGCCGGGGCTATCGGTCACCTCATCAACCAGCCCGATCCGCAGTGCCTCGTAAGCATCAAGCAGCATGCCGGTATAGAGCATCCGCTTGGCTTGTCCGGGACCGACCAGATCGACCAGCAGCTTGGTATCGTGCAGCGGATAGACCAGTCCCAGCTTGGCCGGCGTGATCCCCAGCCGCGCCCGCGGCGTGGCCACGCGAATATCTGCCGCTAGCGCGATGCCGCAGCCGCCGCCCACGCAATCACCATCGATATAGGCAATCACCGGCTTGTCGGCCCGGGCGAGCACGTGCTGGGCACGATTGATCGCGGCCTGGTTGGCGGCCCGCCACTGCGCGTCATCCTTGTTGGCCAGCAATTCGGCGATGTCCGCCCCGGCACAGAATACGCCGGGATGCGCGGATTCGATCGTCAGAACCCGCACGGCCGGATCGGCCATCGCCTGCAGCACGAGTTCGGGCAATTCATCCCACATCGCCTGGTTGAAGGCGTTGCGCTTATCCGGCCGATCAATGAACAGCCGGGCGACGTGTTCGCCGGTGGTCAGGCGCAGGGTCATGCCGGCACCGTCGCGGCATAGTGATCGGCTATCGCCTTGCGGGTGGTCACCCACACCCCGTCATGGCTGCGGACGTGTTTGAAGAATTCCTCCAGTGCCCAGATCCGGCCGGGACGACCGATAATCCGCAGATGCAGCCCCAGGCTCATCATCTTGGGATTGCCCTCCACGCCCTCGCGATAGACCTGATCGAAATTGCGCTTGGCATAGGCCAGCCACTGTTCCGGGGTCATGGCCGGATCGGTCCACATCTTCATGTCATTGTTATCGAGCTGGTACGGCACGATCACCATCGGCGTGGCGGGCACCGTCTCGCGATCCCAGAACGGCACGTCGCCGCTGTAATCGTCCATGTGGTATGAAAAGCCTTCTTCGATCAGCAGCCGCCGGGTGTTGTCGGTCAACATATAGCGCGACAGCCAGCCATAGGGCCGCACCCCGCAGGTCTTTTCAATGCTGGTCACGGCCTTGCGGATGAACTCCCGCTCTTGCTCCTCATTCAGGCGGAACTGGTGAACCCAGCGCCAGCCGTGGCTGACCGGTTCATGCCCCAATTCGACAATCGCCTCGGCAATTTCAGGATGGTTCTCAAGGCTGAGCGCGGCAACGGTCCAGCTTGCCATGATATCGAACTGCTTGAGCAGCTTGACCACGCGCGGGGCGCCGGCCTTGATCCCGTAAAGGTAATTGCTCTCGTTCGAATAGTTGCGGATCGGGGCCTTGATGAAGATGCCCAGCTCGTCGACTGGCTCCATTCCCTTGTCGCCACGGGCGATCGTCTGCTCGCTGCCTTCCTCGACATTGACCACCACCGAAAGCGCCATCTTCGCGCCACCGGGCAGGTCCATCCGTTCTTCGCGCATCAATGCATCTCCTCGCCGCCGGAGACGTTGAGCGCCTCGCCCGTGACGTAAAAGGCGTCGTCGCTGGCCAGCCAGGCGCAGGCAGCAGCCGTATCGCTGGGCAGGCCGGGTCGACCCATCGGGTTCTTGGCAGCCATGTTCTTGAGGTAAGCCTCGACCGTTTCGAACCCGAGCAGCTTAGAAAAATACGCGTTCTGCTGCGCACCAAGCCCGGTGGTGACGTGGTTGGGGCAAACGGCGTTCACAGTGATGCCATGGGCACCCAGTTCAACCGCCGTCGCTCGCGTCAGGCCAACCATCCCGTGCTTTGAGCTGACATAGGCCGGAAGGTGCGGAAAGCCGGTCTTCGCGGCCTGGCTGGCGATATTGATGATCCGCCCGCCCTTACCTGCCTTGATCATCGCCTTGGCCGCGGCCTGGGTGCAATAGAATGCGCCCGACAGGTTGACGGCGATCACGGTGGCCCAATCCTGCGGGTCCACCTCCAGCATCGGCTTCATCATGAAACCGATCCCGGCGTTGTTGACGAACACATCGACCGAGCCAAGCGCGCTGACCGCCTGGTCGACCAGTGCCTGGCACTGCAAAGCGTCAGAGACGTCGCAGGCGATCGTCGCGACCTTTGCCCCGCGGGCGCGCAAATCTTCGGCCACGGCTTCAGCCTCGGCATCGATCTTCAGGTCAGACACGACACAGTTCGCGCCCTCATCGGCAAAGCGGCGCAGGATTCCCTGGCCCAGGCCCTTGTCCTTGCCAGAGCCGGTGACGACGATCGTCTTGCCCGCGAACCGGCCCATGATCAGAGATCCTCGGTCAAGATGAAGCAGGGATTGTCGGTGAATTCACCGAAGGCGGCGGCCACTTTCTGGAATTCAGGGTCGGATACGTCGGCCACGAAGGCGTCCATGCCGTGAATGTCGATCACTTCGATGTAATCATAGGGCGGTTTGGCATCGGATCCGAACAGGCCCGTGGCGCGGTGAACGGTAAAGCCACGGACCGAGCCGAGCGCGTTGACACCGGGGATGTCGGTACCGCGGGCCCAGGCTTCATAGGCTTCGCGGCTGGCGCCCTCTTTCAGGTTGAACAGGCAAACAATGCGCATGGTTTTCTCTCCCTCAGGTGCCGAAGTTTGGCGGACGGCGATAGGCTTGCAACTGATTATCGATCTGGCGTGCCAAAGCGATCAGGCTGCGCTCTGTACCCGCCGGACCCACGAGTTGGACCCCAACCGGCAGTCCATCCTCGCTCCAGCCAGCCGGCAGCGAAATCGCTGGCAAACCGGCCACATTGGCAAGGCAGGTAAAGTCTGCCTGATTGGATGGCGCACGGGTGCCATGGGCAAAGGCCACCTGCGGCGCGGTGGGCATGATCAGGACACCATCGGCGCCAAGCGCATCGCCCAAGGCCGCACGGGTGCGGGCTAGCACCTGGGGCCGCCGTTCCATCCCCGCGGTGATCTTCAGGATGAACTTGAGCTCATCGGAAAGACCCGGATTATCGTCGCGATAATCCGGACCGAGGTCTGCGATCAGCCAATGGCCGGCGGCAACCAGCCCGGCCATCCGCACATCGGTGAGCCGTTCGGGCAGCTCTAGGGCTTCCACCGGCAATCCCAACGCCCGGACAGAAGCGTCAAAGCCAGCTTCGACGGCCGGCTCAACCGCAACGCCGCCCTGTCCTTTAAGGACAAGGGCCCGCGCCAACGGAACCTGCTCTCCGGGATTGTTGGCCAGCACGGTCCAGGCCCGCTCCAGCACATCCAGGTCACGCGCCAGCGGCCCGATGCAATCCAGGCTTGGCTCCAGATAGGCCAGGCCATCCTCGCTGATCCCGCCGTGGCTGGGCTTCAGGCCGTAAACGCCGCAATAGGCCGCCGGGATACGAACCGAACCCATGGTATCGGTGCCCAGTGCGATGTCACAGAGCCCTGCGGCGACTGCGGCGCCACTGCCGCCGGACGAGCCCCCGGGGGTATAATCATGCCGATGCGGATTGTGCGTCCGGCCGTAAAAGGCATTGTCGGTGTGCGCGCCCAGCGCCGCCTCGTGCATGTTGACCGTGCCAAGGATCGCGGCGCCCGCATGGCGCAGCCGCGCGACACATTCGGCATCGCGGCTGGCAATCCGATCGCGATAGAGGCCCATTCCGCCGGTCCAGGGCAGCCCCTTGACCATGATATTCGATTTCACGCCAACGGTCAGCCCGGCGAGTGGCCCCTCGCCGCCGCGTGCCGCGGGATCAAGGTCTACGAAGGCGCCCCAGCGATCCTGCATCACACACCGCGTTCGTCGATCAGCCGGATCGGTTTCTGGCGGGTGTCGATCTGGGTTGCACTTGCGGTCTCTCCGGGGGCGCAAAGCTGCACGGCCACTTCGACACCCAGCCCGCGCCGCAGCACTTCGGCCAGCTCGCCCACATTGCTGCCGCCACGGCTTTCAATCGTTACCACCATGTCATCACGCTGGGTCGCGGCATCGCGCCGCAGGTGGCAGATGTATTCGCCGGTCAAGTCGGGCCGGTTCTCGATCAGCGCGGCGATCGCGTGGGGGAACAGGTTGATCCCGCGCAGCTTGACCATGTTGTCGCTGCGTCCCTTGAACCCAGCGATCCGCTTGAAGCCCAGCTCACCCCGGCCATCCAGCTCGTGGCTGATGTCATGGGTGTTGAAGCGGATGCAGGGGGCGATGTCATCCTTGAACAGGCAGGTGACGACCATGTCTCCGGTCTCACCCTTCGCCACGGGGGTCCCGCTCTCGACATCCAGCAGTTCAAGGTACTGCGCGTCTTCCCACACGTAGAGGCCGTCACGATCCGGCCCCTCGCCAGCGATCGAGCCAGTATCCCCCACACCGTACCAGTCATAGGCCTTCGCCCCGTGCCAGGCGGCTTCGGTGGCGGCGCGATCCTCAGTGCCCAGATGGCCAATGATCATGCGCAGCTTGATGCGGTCAAAAAGCTTTTCCGCTTCAGCGACTTCAGCCAGCTTCCGGATATAGTCCACGAAGCCGACCATTACCGTCACGCCAAAGTCCGCCAGCAGGTTCACCTGACCGACCGAACGGGTCTCAATCCCGGTTCCGGCCGAAAGGAACAGCGAATTGGTGAAGTGGATCACGGATTCTCGGATGTAGTGCCCGCCGTTGATCATCCCGTGGCCATAGACCGAATGAACCACGTCTTCCGGCTTCAGGCCCATCCAGCGATACATCCGGCCGACCAGCAGGTTGGTTACCTCGCGCCCCTTGGGCCCGAACATCAGCGGCTGCGGGCGGCCGGTGGTCCCGCTGGTGGTGTGGAACACCACGGGATTGACGCCGCGCCCGTCAAAATCGCCATAAGGCGGATGCGCATTAACCGAGGCCATCAGGTCAGTCTTGTCGTAGACCGGCAGCTTGGTGATGTCGGTCAGCCCCTTGATGTCGCCCGGCTCAATCCCCTGCGCACCCCACAGCCGCTGGTAGAACGGAATCTGCCAGCCGCGCTGCATCAGCCTGCGGAACTGGGCATCCTGGATCGCGAAAATCTCATCCCGGCTGATCGTGCGATAGCGCGCGGTAAAGGCATCGCCGATGGGGTAATCGGCCAGCATCTGCTTGATGTCAAAGGCTTCGAAATAGGTCGGGAAGCTCATGTCGGGTCCGTGAAATAGGTCAGAGGGTCGGTGAACAGGCGCGGATCGGATCCGGCCGGGGCAAGTTCGCGGGCAAAGTCCAGCTTGGCTTGGGTCTGGGTTGGCGACAGCGGTGCATCGGGGCTGCCCAGCGTGTGGGGCACGGCAATGGTCTGCACCCCGCCATTGGTCAGGGTGATCCGCAAGTTTTGCGGGAACAGCGCGTTGGGATCATCGTTACCATCGGCCACCAGCATCACTTTGGCCGCCAGGGCTGCCAGCGCCGGATCAGCAAAGTTTTCCGGCGTGAAACGACGCGGATCGATCCGACCGTCGGTCAACATCAACGCGGCAAGGAACGGCAGGCAGAGCCGCGCATAGGCCGCCGTCATATCCGGGCGATAGGGCCGCCCGACCAGTCGATGGATCAGCGGCGGACAGGCCAGCTCGATACTATCAACACTCTGTCCTGCAAAGCTCTGCAAGGCGCCCAAAGCGGCATGGCTGGCACGGCCAGAGGGGAACGGCTTGGTGCTGATTTCAGCAATCCGCCAAATCCGACCAAGCTCACGAGTATAGCGCGACAGATCGCCCTGATCGATCAGCTGGAAATAGCCAAATGGCCCTTCCAGGGGATCGAGCGGCGCAGTGAAGCCCGCCTTGGCCAGGTCGCTTGCCGTAATCGCGGCGCGCGCGGCGTTGGCGACCTGGAACGGCAGGGTGATCGAGCCTTCGACATGGGCCTGCATGGTTCCCGCCGCGCTTGAATAGGCCAGGCCCATCGCGTGATCCAGCGGGGCACCGTCAATCCGCGCCACGGCCAGCGCCGCGCCAATCACCCCGGCAGTGGCAGGGCGGAAGAAGCTGAGCGCCGAGTCCGCCGCCAGGCCAAGGCCGGACGCAACATCGACGCCGACAGCCAGCGCCACCAGCGCCTGTTCGGGATCGCACCCGCCCTTGCGGTCAATCGCGGCGCCCAGCGCCGCGGTGACCACGCTCATCGCGTGAACCACGGCAGGTTCGTGGACGGCATCCCACTCAAGACAATGAATCCGATAGCCATTGACGAAGGCCGCACCAGGGGCGGGCAACCGGTCCGTACTGCCGATCAGCCGCGCATCACCACCCTGGCCCATGGCTTGCGCAGTCGTGAGGATCGCGTCGGCCCCCGGCGCCGTTGCACCGGCCGCACCGACAGCCAGCGTATCGCCCAGCAATCGCAAGGCATCGGCCCGGACGCTATCGGGCAGGCAATGCGCCGCGCCGGCAAAGGCCAGAAGATCAGCGGTCGCGCTCATCCCAGCCAGTCCTCCAGCAGGTCGGCAATCGCCGCCGCATCATCGCCATGCAAAGCCAGGTTGCAGGCCCGCTCTGCCTCATCAGCGGCAAGTCCACCCCAGGCGGCCAGCGTGTGCATCTTGGCGCGGATTACCGCCTCATCAACCGGACGCTCCGGATCGCCGCGCGTATCGATCAGTTCCAAACCGTTCACCCGCGCTCCAAAATGGGCCGGGTATCGCGCGGTGATCGCCTTGTCTTCGGCCACCGTAACCTGTGCCCGCAGGTCGGCCAGCGCGGCAATTGCCGCAGGGGTAAAGTCCTCTGGTTTGGCCTCTCGTCCGCTGGCGATTACGGCGACGGCGTGTTGCAGGCTGAACTTTGCATCCACTTCGGTCACCGGGTTCGGCCGATCGCAAAAGGCGATGGCATCGGCATAGGTTTCTACCCGAAACGGCCCGTGCAATTCCCCGCGCGCCCGCAGTTCCAGCGCACAGTCAATCACCGGATGGGCATGGCGGCAGGCCGCCCAGGGCTTGAAGCTGACTTCGTGGATGCGCCAGCCCTCGCCCAGGTCCAGCGGCTTTGGCGCAGCGCAGGTTGCCGCGTAAAGGCCCTGTGGCCCGTCCAGCACCGAAGAGGTGCCAGTCAGTCCGCGAGCGGCCATATAGGCGGCGAAGTAACCGTTGTTGCCAGCCATGGCGACATGCCACTGTTTGGTCATGCCGCTCTCATGCCGCATCTGCCAGAGCCCGCCGGTGGTCGAACCGGCATTGCTGAGGGCCGCAACCAGCTGGTCTTGATTCAGGCCCAGCACCGAACCGGCGGCAGCCGCTGCGCCGAAGGGGCCGGCCGTCGCGGTATTGTGGTAATGGGCATAATGCCGGGCATCGAAACTCGCGCCAATCGCGATCATCGCCTGATAGCCCCGCACCGCACCGTCCAGCACGGCATCAAGATCGGCGTCGACATCGGCAGCAGCCTCAAGCGCGGCAGCCCAGATCACCGGTCCGGGATGAAGCAGGGCAGCGCGGTGGACATCGTCCATCTCCAGCACCCCGCCCAACCAGGCAGCCCGGCGCGCACCACCCAGTTCTGCCCGATACAGTACCTTGGCCACTTGCGTCTGCCGCGTGCCCGCGACACAGGCCAGCCAGTCCAGCAAGTGCAGCCGCGCACGCGCCCTATCGCTTTCCGCGACGGGGCGCGCTAGTGTCCGGACAAGTTGGACCAAGAGGGGATCGCTCATTGCCGCCCCCGATGGCCAGATGGGAGCAAGGATTGAACGCCAGCATGACTGTTACGCATGAGCGCGAAGGACCCCGCTATCTGCAGGTCGCGGGCGAGTTGCGCGCCGAAATCCTCTCCGGCAAATTCGCGGCGCGCGATCAGTTTCCGACTGAGAACGACCTGTGCCAGCGTTATGGCGTTTCGCGGTTTACCGTGCGCGAAGCGCTCCGCCGGCTGCAAAACGAGGGTCTGATTGCCCGCAAGCGCGGCTCGGGCACGGTCGTGCAACCAGCGGCAGCACGCGGCGGCACGCTGCACCAGCCGCTCTCCAACGTCGGCGAAATCCTGCAATACGCGCGCGATACCCATGTGACTTATGAAGCGCGTGGCCGCGGTGACTTGCCGCGCGAGATCGCCGAACAGATTGGCGAAGATACCAGCGGCGCCTGGACCTGTTTTCGTGGTGTCCGCAGCCAGCAGATTGACGGCCAGCCGATCGCAGCGACCGACGCCTATTTCCACGAACGGGTCGATGCTGCGGTTGAACGGCTCGATCTGGGCGCCGGCACCCTGTTCAGCCAGGTTGAAAAGCTGACCGGGGTCAGCATCGGCAAGGTTACCCAGGATATTCAAGCTGTTGCCGCCAATGCCGATATCGCCCAAGCGCTCGACCTGAAGCGAGGCAGTCCGGTACTGCGGATCACCCGCTGCTACCTTGATCTGAAGGGCCGCATCTTCGAAATTTCGGTCAGCCACCATCCTGGTGACCGCTTCGCCTACTCGATGCATATCGACGTCGACGGCTGACACGATTACCCCTCGCCCAATTCCGGCACGGCGCCCGGCACCCATGGCGGTTCATTGGCAAACCTGATCGGCGGCACGATATGGTGCCGTCCGTCCGCCTCAACCAGCAGGCCGCGCTGCGCCACGTGGGGCTCATCCAGCGCTTCACGGAAATCGAGCACCGGGGCAAAGGCGACATCCTTGTCCCCGAACCAGGCCACCCATTCATCGCGCGTCTTGGTGGCAAAGGTTTCGCGCAGGAAGGCAATCAGCGGGGCTTGCGCCGGGCCGGCTTCCTGTTCCGCCAGAGCGATCAGGTCTGGCCGGTCCAGCGCATTAAGCAGGTTCGTGGCAAATTTGATCTCGCGCCCGCCCAGCACGACGTGCCGACCGTCGCTGGTCCGATAAACCTGATAAAATCCCGCTCCACCCAGCGAACGCTGCTCGCTCGACTTGGGGGAAGGCCCGCCGGCAATGGCGCTACCCGCCGTGTGCGCGCACCACGGCATCAGGCTGTCGAACATGGCCACGTCAATATAATCGCCCTGTCCGGTCTTTTCCCGCCCGACCAGCGCCATCAACACGGCCGATAGCGCTGTCAGCCCGGCCGCAAGGTCAGCCGAAGGCGCGCCGGGGACGACCGGCGTGCCGTCGGGTCCATCGTTGACGCTCAGAAACCCGGCCAGGGCCTGCACCGCCATGTCGTGCGCCGGATGATGCGCCAATTCACCCTCCTGCCCAAAGGCGGAGATCGAGCAGTAGACGATCCGCGGATTGAGTGCGCGAACCGCCGGGTAATCAAACCCCAGCCGCTTCATCACGCCAGGTCGGAAGCCCTCTACAAAGACGTCGGCATCGGCGATCAGGGCGCGAAGCGCGGCCTTGCCATCCTCGCTCTTGAGGTCCAGCACCCGGCTTTCCTTGCCGCGGTTCAGGTTACTGAACCAGACGGACTCGCCATTCTCGAACGGTGCCTGGCTGCGCACGGGTTCCCCCCCGCGCGGCTCGATCTTGATTACCCGCGCACCCTGATCGGCCATCATCACGGTCATGGCCGGACCCGGCAGAAATTGCGTCAGATCGACAACTGTAATGCCACTAAGCTTGCCCATCGCCCCCTCGGTCAGACTATTCCGGCAGACCGTAGCCGGGCGAAGTCATCCTCGCCATAGCCAAGCTCGGCAAGGATGTCGGCCGAGTCCGCTCCAAGGAGTGGGCCGGCCCGATTGGGCAGCCGCTGGCCATCCAGCTTGATCGGGCTGGCCAGGATCTGAAAATCCGGATTGTCCGGATGGGACACGCTGTCCCGCATCCCGATCGTCCGCAGCCAGGGGTTATCCAGCGCCTGATCAAGTTGATAGACCGGGGCAACCGGCACGTGGCCTTCCAGCAGGGCCTGCCAATGCGCCATCGGCTGGCGTGCAAAGATAGCGTCCAGCACTTCGGTAAGGGCGGCGCGATTGGCCAGCCGGTCCGGGTTGGTCCGGAAGCGAACGTCCTCGCCCAGCTCCGGATGGCCGATCCGCTCAACCATGATGTCCCAGAACTTGGGCAACTGGCACATCACGAACATCCAGCCATCCGCCGCGCGGACCATCTGGCTGGGCGTCGCCGTGGGGTGCGCAGACCGGGGCGTACGACCGGTCACATCGCCATTGTTCATGTACCATAGCGCCGGATAGCTGGTCTGGTGCACGGCAGCGGACAACAGGTCGGTATCAACGTCGCGACCACGCCCACTGCGCTGCGCATCGGTCAACGCTGCAAGCAGGCCAATGGCCATGATCGTACCGGTCATGAAATCGACCATCGACAGGCCCATGCGCTGCGGCTCGCCATCGGGATCGCCGGTCAGCGCGCAAAAGCCGGCTTCGGCCTGCATCAGGTAGTCATAACCCGGCCATTTGGCCCGCGCATTATCCCGGCCATAGGCCGAAAGGTGCGCACAGACGATCGCCGGGTTAACCTCTTTCAGCGCGTCATAGGTCACGCCCAGCTTGGCCGGCAGGTCACCCCGCAGGTTGTTGACCATGGCATGGCTGGTCGCAGCCAGTTCGCGCAGGATCGTCTGACCTTCAGCAGTATTGAGGTCGAGCGTCAGGGAGCGCTTGTTAAGGTTGAAAGCGTGGAAATAGACGCTCTCTCCCGGTCGAGTGAAATGGGGCCCCACGGCCCGAGCGGTGTCGCCACCGCCCTTGCCGTCCTTCTGGGGGGGCTCGATCTTAATAACTTCCGCGCCAAGCTGGGCGAGGAACATCGTGCCGTATGGCCCCGCACCATATTGCTCGGCACTGATAACGCGGAAGCCCGAAAGGGGAAGGTGCAGTTCGCTCACGCCGGGTTCCGTTTGACCCACTGCTTGGAGATGATCATCCGCTGCATCTCGTTGGTGCCCTCGCCGATGCACATCAGCATGGAATCGCGATAGAACCGCTCGATGTCGTATTCCTTGGAATAGGAATAGCCGCCATAGATGCGCATGGCTTCCTGGCTGTTGGCCACGGCCGCCTCGCTGGCGAAGTACTTGGCCATGCCGGCCTCCAGATCGCACCGCTCGCCCTTGTCATAGGCAATCGCGGCATCCAGCGTCAGCAGGCGCGCAGCCCGGGCGCGGGTAACCATTTCCCCGATCTTGAGCTGGATGGCCTGGTGTTCGCTGATCGGCTTACCCATGGTCTGGCGCTGCTGGGCATATTCGGTTGCGAGCCGCAGCGAGCCTTCGGAGAGGCCAACACCGCGCGCCGCAACGTTGATGCGGCCCAGTTCAAGCCCACCGGTCGCCTGGAAGAAGCCCTGCCCTTCCACGCCGCCAATCAGCTGGTCGGCCGGGATGCGGTAGTCTTCAAAGATCAGTTCGGCACTATCGATCGACTTATAGCCCAGCTTGTCGAACTTCTTGCCGGTGGTGAAGCCCTCACGCTTGTCAGCAATGAACAGGCTCATCCCTTTATAGCGCGGATTGGCATCGGGATCGGTCTTGACCAGCAGGGCGAAGCAAGAACCGTTGAGCGCGTTGGAAATCCAGGTCTTGGTGCCGTTGATCACGTAGTGATCGCCATCGCGCCGGGCGACCGTGCGGATTGCCTGCAAGTCGGTCCCGGCATTGGGCTCGGTCAGGGCCAGGCCCCCGCGGATTTCCCCGGCGGCAAACTTCGGCAGCCACTTGGCCTTCTGAGCCGGAGTGCCGAACCGCTCAACCGCAGCCGCCATGATCAGGTGCGAATTGAAAATGCCGGTCAGCGCCATCCAGTAGGAACTGATCTTCATCACGATCTTGGCATAGGTCGTGGCCGGCAGGCCAAGCCCGCCGTATTCCTGCCCAATGGTCGCCCCAAACAGCCCCATTTCGACCATCTCGTTGACCAGCTGTTCCGGCCAGATGTCGTTATGGTCGTGATGCAGGATCACCGGCTTGACCGAACGCTCGATCCAGCGGTCGATTGCATCGAGAAAAGCCTCTTCCTCGGCCGGGTCGATCGTGCGGCCCTGATCGCTCATCATCTCCACGGCGGTCGCCATTCCAACTCTCCTCAATCGTCGCCGGGGCCGAAGCCGCGCTTCCAGATCAGCATGATCCGGACAAAATCGCAGACCACTTCGCCGCGCTGGTTCTTGCCCACGGTCTTGATCGTGACGATCCCCTGCTGCGGGCGCTTTTCGGATTCGCGCTTTTCCAGCACTTCTGTTTCAGAATAGATCGTGTCGCCGGCGAAAACCGGCTTGAGCAGGCGAATGTCCTTCCAACCAAGGTTGGCAACCGCCTTCTGGCTGACGTCCGACACCGACTGGCCAGTCATGATCGCCACGGTCAGCGGCGAAGCGACCAGGCATTTGCCGAATTCAGTCTTGCTGGCATATTCGGCATCGCAGTGCGCCGGATGCTGGTTCATCGTCAGCAGGCTGAACCAGGTGTTGTCGGTTTCGCTGATTGTCCGGCCCGGGCGATGCTCATAGATATCGCCGACGTTGAAATCCTCGAAATAGCGGCCGAAGGTTTCCCGGTATCGGCCCGGTGCGACTTCGATTGCCCCATCACGCATTTGTTAGTTCCCTTTCCGGCTGAGCACGGCCTGGTATCGCTTGACCAGCGGTGCCTCCAGCATCTTGCCCTTGAAACGAATTGCCTTGCCGCCAGCCTCTTCATAGGCCGCCAGCGCGGCTTCAGCCTCAGCCACTTCGGCAGCAGTCGGCGTAAAAGCCGCCTCGATCGCGGCGACCTGATTGGGGTGAATGGCCGCCTTGGCGGCAAAGCCAAGCGCCTTGGCTTTGGCACATTCATCGACCAGTCCGGCCGCATCATCCAAATTGATCCAGGGCACGTCGATGGCCGGCACCCGTGCCTCAGCACAGGCCAGCACCAGCGCATGACGCGCCGCAAGCAAGGGCTCCCACGCCAGGGCCACGCCCAATTCGCCCGAGAAATCACCACCCCCGAACATCACCCCACCAACCATTGGCGCGCAGGCAATGGCGACGGCCTGACGCAGTCCCTTTGGCGTTTCGATCAGCGGGATCAGTTCCGGGCAGCGATCGCCCAGCGCCCGGGCGACAATCTCCACTTCCACCGCGCTTTCAACCATCGGAATGAACAGGAACGGTGGCAGGCATTCCGCTTCGATCAGCGCGGCAAGGTCTGCAATGCCGGCGGCGGTTGCCACGCCGTTGATCCGGATCGCCCAGCCCGTCTGGCCACTGGCCACCTGTGCCAGCGCATTGGCACGCGCCGCCGCTTTTTCGTCCGCCGGCACCGCATCTTCCAGATCGATGACCGTCAGCCCTGCCCCGCTGGCATGGGCGCGGGCAAAGCGATCAGGTCGCGATCCGGGCACAAACAGGAAGGAATTGGCGGCAAACATGCGAACGGAGTGCTCCCGGCGGACTGGTTGCGACCGCCTTGGCACGGATGATTTGTCCGGACAACTTCAAAGTCAAGCGAATCCATCCGCCAGATGGACAAACTGCCGTAAGCAGCAATCAGGCCTCTGCCGGGGGCGCTCCACGAACCAGCAACAAGTACATAGCCGGGATCACGATCCGGCTTAGCAGGGTAGAAGAAATCAACCCGCCGATGATGACCCAGGCCAGCGGCGCATAGAGCGGGGAACCCGATAGCGCGAGCGGCAACAGCCCCCCGATCGCGGTGACCGAAGTCAGCAGCACCGGCAGGAAGCGGATTTCACCAGCCTGCTCAATCGCCTCCATCAATTCCATCCCCTGCTTGCGCAGCTGGGTGGTAAAATCGACCAGCAGGATCGAGTTTTTGATCTCAATCCCGATCAAGGCGATAAAGCCGATGATCGCGAGGTAGGACAGCGAGTTGCCGGTCAGGATCAGCGCCCACAGGCCGCCGAACAGCCCCAGCGGCACGACCCCGGCCACCACGGTCACTTCGCGGAAGCGGCCGAACTCCAACACCAACACACACAGGATCCCGAACACCGCCAGCATGGCGATCCCGCCAACCCCGTTGTTGTTGCGCGCGGAAACCTCTGCCTGTCCGCCAACGCTGATCGAATAGCCTTGCGGTAGCGGGATCTTGCGGACCCGCTCCAGCGCATCGGCGTTGACCTTTGAGGCCAGGAAGCCGTCCTGCACATAGGACGTCACCGTCACCAGCCGTTGCAATTTGAAGCGGTTGATCGTGGCGGGTCCGGCCTCCAGCTTCGGCGTGGTCAGTTGCGAAAGCGGGATCGATGCGCCGGAAAGCGAACTGACATAAACCTTGTCCAGCACCGCCGCCGGCACCTCTCGCTCAAACGGCAGGCGGACTACCACCGGATAGGAATCGCCCTCAGCATCGCGCAGGCTGCTGGCCCGCTCACCCGATATGGCCAGTCGCAGGGTGCGGCGCACGGCATCTGGGGCGACATTCAGGAGGCCCGCCTTGGCCGGATCGACCGCCAGGTTCAGGTCAATCCGGTCGATTGCCAGCGGATCGACGACGTCGCGAGTTCCCGGGGTCTGGCGCAAGGTATCGGCGAACTGGGCCGAAAGGCGCTTCAGTTCACCCAGCTCGGGCCCGCTGACCCGGATCGCAATCGGCGCGTCAATCGGCGGCCCCTGTTCAAACTGCTCCACCGTCACCCGGGCCGCGGGATAACGTGTCAGCTCGTTACGTAGCTTTTCGACCAGTGCCGGCGTATCCTTGGGTGAGAAATCCTTGAGCGTGACAAACAGCTCACCAAAGCGGGTATCGGCTTCGCGCGGCAGGGCGTTGTAATAGATCTGCGGGTTTGACCGACCCGTGTTCTCCATCACGTCCTTCACTTCAGGCTTTTGCTGCATGATTGCGGCCACTTCGCGCACGGCCTTGTCGGTCGCCGCCAGGCTGGACCCTTCGGGTGCTTCGATCCGCACCAGGAAGTAGGGAACGTCGGCCTTGGGGAACAGGCTGAAGCCGATAGCCGGGATCGTGGCGAACATCGCCACACAGGCAGCCATTGCCCCCCACACGGTCTTGTGCGGATTGGCCAGGCTCCAATGCAGGGCCGGTCGATACCAATGCTCGATCCGCTCGGTCACCCAGCGCAGGAAGCGATTGCCTTCGTGCGTTTCATGGGCGTTGAGGATCCGGCTGGCGGCAAAGGGCACCAGGCTCATCGATACCAGCAGCGACGCAGCCACCGTCAGCAAGACCGCCATTGGCAGGCTGCGGGTAAAGTCCCCCGCCGTTTCAGGCAGGTTCGCCAGCGGCAGGAAGGCAAAGATCAACACGCCGGTCGAACCCATCACCGCCAGGGTGATTTCCTTGGTCCCCTCAATCGCTGCCGAAACGCGATCCTTGCCCATGCGGATGTGCCGCTCGATATTTTCGGTCACGACGATGGAATCATCGACCAGCAGGCCCAGCGCGACGATGAAGCCTGAAACGGTCAGCTGATTAAGCGAATAGCCCAGGATGTTCAGCCCGGTCAGGCCGATCGCCAGCGAGGTTGGGATCGACAGCATCACCACCAGCGAAGCCCGCGGCCCCAGCGGCAGTAGCGTGACCAGCACCAGCAGAAGCGCGATGCCAAAGTCCTTGGCCAGCTGGTTCAGCTTGCGCTCGATATCGT
>JBEEIN010000041.1:0-2539 GCA_041169825.1 Pseudomonadota bacterium | reverse complement strand
GACTCAACACCATCGGCGCCTTTGCCAAGCGCAATGGGCTGGAAGACCCGCTGCTGCGGGCGGAACTGGCGATGTTCGATGTCGATGCCCTGGCCTTCAGCGCGATGGGCGAAAAGTTCCTGGACGAGATCAAGGTTGGCAAGGCCCACCCGGCCCAGCCCAACATGATGAAATATGCCGGGACCGAGCTGAACAAGCGTCGTCACGAACTGCTGATGGCCGCTGGCGGCTCGGCCGCGCTGGAGTGGGACAGCGATGCTTCGGGCGGCGGCGCAAAGGCCCGCAACTGGCTGCGGACCAAGGCCAACTCGATCGAAGGCGGTACCAGCGAAGTCATGCTGAACGTCATTTCCAAACGCATTCTCGACCTGCCAGGAGCCTGATTCATGGCGCTGTATCACACCGAAGACCAGGCCATGCTGGCCGACACCGCGCGCCAGTTCATGGGCGAGGAAGGAACCATCGCCAAGCAGCTGCGCCACTGGCGTGACAAGAACTGCAAGGACGGTTTCGGCCATGCGCTATGGAAGCAGTTTGCCGAACTCGGCTTCACCGGCATTCTGGTGGGTGAAGCCGATGGCGGCCTCGGCATGGGCCATGTCGAAGCCGGTATCGTGCTTGAAGAAATCGGCCGCAACCTTACGCCCTCGCCGTTCCTGACCAGCTCGGTCATGGCGGCAACGGCGATTGGTGCGGGTAATGATGAACTGCGCGGCCGCTACCTGCCGGGCCTGCTGGCCGGGGATAGCGTCTTTGCCGTCGCGATCGACGAAGGCCCGAAGCACCGGCCAGAGCGAATTGCCACCCGCGCCGAGCGCGCCGGCAACGGCTTCAAGCTGACCGGCCAGAAGGCCTTTGTGGTCCACGGCGGCAGCGCCGATATGCTGGTCGTCGCGGCCCGCACCGCCGGCGCCGATGATGACCATGACGGGATCACCCTGTTCGCCGTGCCGAAGGATGCTGCCGGGCTCAGCCAGGATGCTGTCCGGCTGGTTGACAGCTCAATGGCGACCCACGTCAAGCTGGATGGCGTCCAGGTCGATGCCGATGCCGTGATTGGCGAAGTCGACGCTGGCCGCGAGCTGCTGAACCGCGTGCTCAATGCCGGGCGTGTTGGCGCTGCGGCAGAGAGCGTCGGCGTTGCTGGCGGCGCGTTCGACATGACCACCACCTACCTCAAGCAGCGCAAGCAGTTCGGCCAGCTGATTGGTGAATTCCAGGCGCTGCAACACCGCGCCTCGCACCTCTATTCAGAGCTGGAGATTGCCCGTGCGGCGGTGATCAAGGCGCAGCAGTTGCTCGATGCCGGTTCCGAAAAGGCTGAGCTGATGGTTGCGGTGGCCAAGGCCAAGGCCGGCAAGGCGGCAGGCCTGGCGGTCAAGGAAGGGGTCCAGATGCACGGCGGGATTGGCATGACCGATGAGTACGACATCGGCCTTTATATGAAGCGCGACCGCGCCCTCGCCGAATTCATGGGCGACCTGTACTATCACGCCGAGCGCGTTGCGCAGCTGAGCGGCTACTGAGGAGCAAGCAGATGGACTTCAGCAAACTGTTCAGCCTCGAAGGCAAGGTTGCCCTGATCACCGGCGGCAGCCGCGGGATCGGCAAGATGATCCTCGAAGGCTATCTCGCCGCCGGCTGCGCCCGCGTCTACATCACGGCCCGCAAGCGCGAGCAGATCGCCGAGACGGTTGCCGAGTTCGAGGCCCAGTTCCCCGGCAAGGTGATCGGCCTGCCGGGCGACCTTAGCCAGATGGAAGACCTCAAGCGCGTGGTGAGCGAGATCGCTGCGCGTGAGAGCAAGCTAGACATCCTGGTGAACAACGCCGGTGCGGCCTGGGGGGCAGAATTTGACCAGTTCCCCGAAGCCGGCTGGGACAAGGTGATGGACCTTAACGTCAAGAGCCTGTTCTTCCTGACCCAGCAGCTGCATGGCCTGCTGAAGGCGGCGGGCACCTTCCAGGCCCCGGCCAAGGTGATCAACATCGCCTCGATCGACGGCCTGCGCCCGAACCCGTGGGAAACCTATTCCTACCAGGCCTCGAAGGCGGCGGTGATCCACCTGACCAAGCGGCTTGCCGCGCGGCTGATCAAGGACAACATCGTCTGCACCGGCATCGCGCCTGGCGCCTTCCCGAGCGAGATGAACAAGGCCGCGGCCAAGAATCCTGAGGGTTCGGCCCGGGGCATCCCCTACAAGCGCGTTGGCGTGGCCGAGGACATGGCCGCCGGGGCGATCTACCTCGCCAGCCGGGCGGGCGACTATGTTGTCGGCACGACGATCCCGATCGATGGCGGCATCGTCAACGGCTGGGTTCCGGAAGACTACAACGATCCCTCGGGGCACTAAGCCCCGGGGGTCACCCCTTCATCAATTCACGGACAAAGCCGATCAGCCCGGTCTGCCGGGCACGCTTCATGCGCTCGGCGTGCAGGATTTCGAGGACCTTGTCATAGCAGGCCTCGATATCGTCGTTGACCACGACATAGTCATAACCGTCCCAGTGGCTGATCTCGGCGCGGGCGCGTTCCATCC
>JBEEIN010000040.1:0-4397 GCA_041169825.1 Pseudomonadota bacterium | reverse complement strand
CGCCGCTGCTTGGCTGAGCGAGGCCGGGTTGCCAGACGAATGCGATTGCAGCCGCACCATGGCCTCGATCAACCAGGCCGGGCCAGTGGCGACACCGATCCGCAGGCCCGTCATCGCGTGGCTTTTGGACACGCCCGAAACGGTCAGCACCCGCTCCGCCAGCTCGGGGCAAACCGTCGCCAAGGTGGCATGGTGACCCGCGCCATAGCGCAGCGGGGCATAGATATCGTCGCGCATCACCAGCACTTGCGGATGGCGGGCCAGAACCGCGCCCAGCGCCAGCAGGTCCTCGGCAGAATAGACCGCACCGGTCGGGTTGCCGGGGCTGTTGAGCAACAACCAGCGGGTGCGGGGGGTGATCGCGGCTGCCAACTGTTCGGCGGTGATCCTGAACCCGCCATCTGCCGTTGTCTTGAGCGGCACCACTGTCGCCCCGGCAAAGCGGGCGATTTCAGGATAGCTGACCCACCACGGTGCCGGGATCAGCACTTCGTCGCCGGGATTGAGCGTGGCCAGCAGCGCGTGGAAGATCGCCTGCTTGCCCCCGGCGCTGATCACGACCTGCTCCGGCGTGGTCGCCAGCCCTAGATCGCGCTCAAAATGTAATGCGGCTGCCGCCCGCAACCGGGCGGTGCCCGCAACCGGGGTGTACTTGGTATCGCCCGCTGCCAATGCCGCGCGCACTGCTTCGGCGACGTGCGCGGGCATGGCAAAATCGGGTTCACCCACCGAAAGCGAAATGATGTCGCGCCCTTCCGCCCGCAGCGCGGCAGCGCGGTCGGTCATCGCGGTAGTCTGGGATGCCGCGATCCGGGCAAGCGCGGCGGAAATCACGGCAGCAGTCGCGCCGCAACCAGCCCGCGCAGTGCATTGCCGATCAGGAAGCCGTCCTTGAGATGATCGAGCGTCAGCTCGGCTTCAACCGCCTGGCCGGATTCGAGCAGCGAGCGGCGCAGCACCCCGGGCAGCAGGCCAAGCCGGGCCGGAGGGGTCAACAGGCGGCCATCGCGTTCGACGAACAGGCTGGTGATGCATCCCTCGGTCAGCAGGCCATCGTCGCGCAGGAACAGCGCCTCATCCGCACCTGCGGCGCGGGCGGCGCGCAGACCGGCATCATAGAATTCGCGGTCGCTGGTCTTGTGGCGCAGGCGCCAGTCCCCGGCATCGACCGGCAGGTGCATGACCGCGACCTGAGCGGGCGCCGCGAAGGGCGTCGGCATGGCCCCAATCTCAAGCGAGTAGGCGCCGCTGCGCGCCACCATCAGCCGCACCCGCGACGGGGCATCGGCCTCAAAGCACAGCGCCTGGATGGCATTGCGCACCGCATGGCGATCAAAGGCAAAGCCTAGCTCGCCCGCGCTGGCCTTGATTCGTTCAAGGTGAAGTTCAAGCAGGGGGATGCCGCTATCGGGCGTAAAGGCCATGGTTTCGATCAGGTCGAACCCGGCCGCCGACGGCTGGCAAGCGGAACTGCGCACGAAACCTCCCTTGACCAGGCTCTCCCGCCATTCGGGCAGAGCCTCGGAATCGGCGACGATGGCCGATCCCACACCCAGCACGGCCGTGCCCTGTTTATTCTCCACCGGGGTGAGCCGCAGGGTGCGGATTGCCACATTGAACGCCGCATCGGAAGTCCCATCCGCCTTGGGCGCGTCAATCCGGCCAATTGCCCCGCAATAGGGGCCGCGGGGATCGCGCTCGGCGGTGTTGATCAGCTCCATCGCCCGAATCTTCGGTGCTCCGGTGATCGAGCCGCAGGGGAATAGCGCCGCGATCATGTCAGCCGCCCCCTTGCCGGGCTGCAACCGGGCCCGGACCGTGGTGACCATCTGATGGACCGTCGGATAACTCTCGACCGCAAACGGCTTGTCGACCCTGACGCTCCCTGCCTCTGCTACGCGACTCAGGTCATTGCGCAGCAGGTCAACAATCATCAGGTTCTCGGCCCGGTCCTTGACCGAACCGGCAAGCTCTGCGGCCAGCGCCGCATCCTCGGTGGCATCGCGCCCGCGCGGGCGGGTGCCCTTCATCGGCTTGACCATCGCCGCGCCGTCCTGCTCGGCAAAGAACAGCTCGGGCGAAAAGCTCAGCAGCCAATGCGACCCATCGAACACCACCCCGCCATAGCCCGCCCCTGCTGCCGGGCGCAGTGCGGCATAGATCGCCAGCGGGTCGCCCCGCCAGCTGCCCTTAAGCGGGAAGGTCAGGTTGGCCTGGTAAATGTCGCCCGCCGCTATCGCTTCCTGCAAGGCCGCAAAGGTCCGGCCATAGGCCCCAGCGCTGATGGCGGGATCAAGCGGACCGATCCGGGCCGGACCATTGGCGCCATTGTCCGCAAGCCAGCCCGGCACATCGGCAGCGGCAATTGCGGTGTAGCCGGTAAAAGCGCCGAACCAGACCAGCGGGCCGTTCGCCCCGCTCCGCGCCTCAGCCAAAGGTGTCAGGCGGTCTTCCAGCGCCAATCCAGCTTCGTAGGCCATGTACCCGGCCAGGTCATGGCCGGCAGCGCGCAGCGCCTCGATCCGCTCCAGCGCTGGAGCGACTTCTTCAACCCGCCGCGCCACGACCAGTTCAATCGGATCGCGGTAAAGCCGGGCGGGACTGGCCCCGGTGGGCCGGGCATCGTCAAGCAGGATAAAGGGGCCGTTCATGCGCAGGCGCTTCTAATCGGGACAGGCTTGCGATGCAAAAAGCTACTCGCCCCAAACGATACGTAGTTCTATCTGGTTTCGAGTCGCATTTTCAGGAGCATGACATGAGCGAGATCTTCCTCGGCCTGGGGGGCAATGGTGAGCGCCAGGTGCTGCGGTTGGGCCGGGCCAATCGCCACGGCCTGATCGCCGGGGCAACCGGCACCGGCAAGACGGTCACGCTCCAGACCATGGCTGAACAGTTTTCGGCTGCCGGGGTGCCGGTGTTCCTGGCAGACGTAAAAGGGGACCTGGCGGGCATTTCGATGGCCGGCAGCCATGATTTCAAGCATGCCGACGCGCTTGAAAGCCGGGCGGCGGGACTGGGGATCACCGACTATGGCTATAAGGATAACCCGGCAGTCTTTTGGGATCTTTTTGGTGAGCAGGGGCACCCGATCCGCACCACCATCTCGGAAATGGGACCACTGCTGCTCAGCCGCCTGATGGGTCTGAATGAGACGCAGGAAGGCGTGCTGACCATTGCCTTCAAATGGGCTGATGACAACGGCCTGCTGCTGCTCGATTTCGATGACCTGCAACAGACGCTGATCGCCTGCGCCGAGCATGCCAGCGAACTGGCGACCACCTATGGCAATATCTCCAAAGCCTCGGTCGGCACGATCCAGCGGCAACTGCTGGCCTTCGAAAGCCAGGGTGCCGCCAAGTTTTTTGGCGAGCCGGCGTTCGAGATCAACGATTTCATCCGCGTCGACGAGAGCGGCAAGGGGGTGATCAACATCCTCGCCGCTGACAAGCTGATGCAGAGCCCCAAGCTCTATGCCACCTTCCTGCTCTACCTGCTGTCCGAACTGTTCGAGGCGCTGCCCGAAGTGGGCGATCCCGAAAAGCCCAGCCTGGTGTTCTTCTTTGACGAGGCGCACCTGCTGTTTGATGACGCGCCCCAGGCGCTGTTCGACAAGATCGAGCAGGTGGTGCGGCTGATCCGGTCGAAGGGGGTGGGCGTCTATTTCGTTACCCAGAATCCGATCGACATTCCCGAAAAGATCGCCGGGCAGCTGGGGAACCGGGTCCAGCACGCGCTGCGCGCCTTCACCCCGCGCGATCAGAAGGCGATCCGGGCTGCGGCCGAAACCTTCCGGATTAATCCGGACCTCGATGTCGAAACCGTGATCACCGAGCTCAAGGTCGGCGAGGCGCTGGTTTCGACGCTTGATGATGAAGGCGCGCCAACCGTCGTGCAACGCACGCTGGTTGCCCCGCCGCGCTCGCGGCTGGGACCGGTAAGCCCCAAGGAGCGGGCGATCATCCAGTCGATCAGCCCCTATGACGGGAAGTATGACGCGGCGGTCAATCGAGAGAGCGCGGCCGAGGTCTTGCAGGCCAAGGCTGCCGATGCCGCCGCCGCCGCTCAGGTCGTGGCCGAGCAGGGCGAGGAAGCCCAGCGCGCCCAGCCGCGCAGGACCACCTCGATGTGGGAAAAGGCCGGCAAGGCGGCCTTCGGCGCGGCGGCGGCTTCGGCGGGAACCATGGTCGCGCGGCAGCTGACCGGCCGCAAGTCAGGCGGATCACCTGTGGCCTCGGCCGCCTCTGCCGCCGCCGGTGCGATCGGCACGGCGCTGGGCGGGGCGATGCTGGGCCGATTTGCGCGCGGCCTGCTGGGTGGGCTGTTGCGCTAGGCTTCCGTCGATAGCAGTATCCCGCCGGTCGAACTCCGCCCCCGCGCTGGCGCCCTGTCGCGCAGGT
>JBEEIN010000039.1:0-4013 GCA_041169825.1 Pseudomonadota bacterium | reverse complement strand
TCCCAGATCACCACGTCCCCGGCGAGGCCGGGCTTGAGGCTGCCGAACTTATCGCCCATTCCCAGGATCGCGGCCGGGACTGAGCTGATCGCCGCAAAGGCACGGCCCCAATCCAGCCCGCTGGCGCCTGGCACCTTGGTCAAGGCGACCATGTTGCCGGCATATTGCGGGGCATATCGCGGCTGATCGCCAAAGGCGCCCAGGCCAACCTTGACCCCCGCTGCCGCCATCCGGCCAACATTCGATTGGGTTGCACCGAGCTGCTCAAAATTCGCGGGCAGGTCGTTCAGCGGGGTGGCCAGAACCGGCACACCGGAAGCCGCAAGCTCCTTCGCCACCATCCAGCCTTCGGTCGCGCCAACGATCACCAGCTTGAGTGCCGGAAAATCGGCCTTGAGCGCCAGCGCCATGCGGATATCAGCCGCGCGTTCGGCGCGGACGTAGAGCGGCTGCCGTCCGGTCACCACCGGCACCAGCGCGGCGGCATCGAAGCGGTTGAGCAAGGCATCGCCAGGCCGTTCGGGCGCAGCATCCTGCAAACGCGGATCGGCACCCTGGCCGCCGCCCCGCCGGGCCAGTTCGCGCGCTTCCATAAAGGCATTGCGCAGCACTGCGTGGACTGCGGCGCGGCTTCCACCGGCTGCGCGGGCACCGTCTTCGCCCAGCTGGACGATCTGGAATGCACGCGCTTGGGTGATCGGCTGGCCATCACTGGCCAGATCGATGATTGCGCCCTGTCCGCCAAAGATCGAACCGGTCCGCAACGGAGCCACGGCCGCACGGGTCACCCCGCCAGCACGGCTGACGGCAATGTGCTGGGCCAGCGGGTTGATCGCAGGCGAGAGGTCAAGAGCGGCGCTGAACGGGCCCTTGTCCGCGCGCTCGTCGTTGGATTCCTCGACACCTTCGACATCGAACAGGCCAATATCGGTCACGGCGACGACCAGTCCTGGTGTGACCCATTTGCCAGACGCATCGATTGTGCGGGCACCGGCAGGCACGGCAACACCAGCTCCGGCAGCAAGGACTTTGCCACCACGCAGCACAACCGTGCCGTTCTGGATCGGCGCCGAACCATCGCCGATCACGACGGTAGCATTGGTAATTGCCACGTCTTCAGCAAGAGCAGGGGCAGAAAGGGCGAGGAGCGCGGCTGCGCTCAGCAGCATCTGGCGCGGGCTCATTTCACGTCTCCTTCACCAACCTGGCCCAGTTCGAAATCGCTGACCGGGCGGCGCTTCGGATCGGCTGCATCGAACAGCAGGGCACCGTCGATCCAGACCTTATCGGGGCGCGAATAGACCGAGAGCGGATTGCCATTCCACAGCACCACGTCGGCCATCTTGCCTGGCTCAAGGCTGCCGGTCTGCTGGCTGATCCCCATCGCCGTGGCGGGGTTGAGCGTCAGCCAGCGGATTACTTCGGCATCGGAAATGTCGATCCCGGCGCGGCGGGCATCGCCCTGCGCCTTGGCCGCTTCCTGGTTCAGACGCTGGATGCCGTTTTCGTCATCCGAGTGGATCACGACACAGGCCCCGGCTTTTTGCAGGATTCCGGCGTTTTCCGGAATCGCATCATAGCTTTCCATCTTGAAGCCCCACCAGTCGGCCCAGATCGCCGAACAGGTGCCGGCAGCCTTCAGCAGGTCACCGATCTTGTAGGCTTCGGTCGCGTGGTGGAAGGCGCTGACCTTGTAGCCAAATTCTTTGGCCATATCGAGGACCAGCGCCATTTCATCGGCGCGATAGCAGTGGTTCTGGATCAGGATCTCACCATCGAGCACCCCAGCCAGGGTTTCCATGCCAAGATCGCGGGTCTCAAGCTTGCCGGCATTGCGCTTGGCGCGATACTCGCTGGCCTTCATCCAGGTCATACGGTTGACCGCGATGTTACCCATCCGGGTTGAGGGCATCCTTCCCTTGGATCCGTAAACCCGCTTGGGGTTTTCACCGCAGGCCATCTTCAGGCCATAAGGCGCGCCGGGGAACTTCATTCCCTGGATCGTGCGCGAATAGACATTCTTGAGCACGACCGAGCGGCCGCCCATCAGGTTAGCCGAGCCCGGCAGGATCTGTAGCGAGGTGATCCCACCATTGGCCAGCGCCCGGCTAAATCCGGGATCCTGCGGCCAGACGGAATGCTCCGCCCACACTTCTGGCGTGGCCGGGGCAGTGGCTTCATTGCCGTCCGAATGCGCTTGAACGCTTGGCGTCGGATAGTCGCCCAGGTGCGAGTGGATATCGATGATCCCCGGCGTAACGAACTTGCCCGCAGCGTTTACCCGGCGGAAGTTGGCCGGGATTACCATGTCGGCTCCGCCAATGGCCACAACCTTGCCATCAGCGAACAGTACGGTGCCGTTTTCGATCCGCCCGCCGGCACCGTCAAATACGGTAGCCCCGACCAGCGCAGTCGGTTCACCGGGATAGGGCCTGTAGGTCGAAGGGAAGGGGTTCTTATTGAACTCCCGCGCGGCCTTGGCCGCGGGGGAGAGATTGTCTTCCTTCTTCTTCTTTTCGGCCAGGCCGGGGCTGGCAAGCAGAGCCAGCGCCGCAATCCCGGCAATCAGTTTGGTCGAGCGCATCACTTGCGGTCCTCCAAGGTATTGAGGTGCATCCAGCCCTTCACGATCCGCGACAGCAGCAGGACCACAACGGCCGCGCCGATCGAGATCCAGCCGAACATCTGATAGATCTCGAGCAGCTTTTCCTTGCTCATTTCGCCGCCATGGCCGCCGGTCGCTTCGCCGATCTTGCCGGCCACGAAATTGCCCACGGCGGTCATGTAGAACCAGGCCCCCATGATCAGCGAGGCCAGGTAGCTGGGTGCCAGGCGGTTCATGGCCGAGAGACCAACCGGCGAGAGGCAAAGCTCACCCGTGGTGGCCAGCAGGTAATACAGGAACACGAACAGCACTGGGGTCATCGCCGCGATGCCATAGGCTTCGGCCCCCCAGACCAGCACCAGGTTTGCCAGGCCCATCTGCGCCAGCGCGAGGCCGAACTTGGCCGGGGCCGAAGGCTCCTTGCCGCGCTTGCCGAGCCACTGCCAAAGCCCGGCGAACAGCGGCGCCAGGATGATGATGTAGATCGGGTTGATCGACTGGAACAGCGAGGCCGGAGTAGCGCCGCGATCGACATAGCGATCGGTAAACAGGCTCATCGAACCGCCGGCCTGCTCAAACAGGCCCCAGAACAGCGGGTTGAGGCTGATCAGGAACAGGATCGCGAACATGCGCTCGCGCGGTTCCTTGTCCAGCTTGAAGGTTTCAAACAACACATAGGCCAGCAAGGCAACGCCCGAGATCACCAGCAGGGTCTGGATCACCGACTGGTACTGGACCAGGGCCCAACACACCGCGACAGCGGCGATGCCGATGCCATAAAGGGTCCATTCGCGCGACTTGGGCAGCGGAGCCGGCGCCTCGCCGGCGCCGTTGAGCACGCCTTTGCCCAGCACGAAGACGATCAGGCCCAGCAGCATGCCGATGCCCGCCAGGCCGAAGCCAAAGCCCCAGCCAATCGTTTCACCCAGGTAGCCGACCAGGATCGTGCCCAGTGCGGCGCCAACGTTAATGCCCATGTAGAACACCGTGTAGGCGCTATCGCGGCGCACATCAGTCAGCTTGTAAAGCTGGCCAACCATGACCGAGATGTTGGCCTTGAGGAAGCCCGAGCCAACGATGATGAAGGCCAGGGCAGCCCAGAACACGTTGATCGCAGGATCAGCCTGCTTGATCAGTGGGTCGGTCACGCCGTGGACCCCCTCAACCGCCATCAGGCTGTGTCCGATTGCCAGTAACAGGCCGCCAAACAGCACGGCCTTGCGCTGGCCCAGGTAACGGTCAGCCAGGTAGCCGCCGAGCACCGGCGTAATATAGACCAGGCTGGTATAGGCCCCATAGATCAGGCTGGCACTGCCATCGCTGAACAGCCAATGCTTGGTCAGGTAGAAGATCAGCAAAGCACGCATGCCGTAGTAGGAAAAGCGCTCCCACATTTCGGCGAAGAACA
>JBEEIN010000038.1:0-5031 GCA_041169825.1 Pseudomonadota bacterium | reverse complement strand
ACGCTGCCCAGCGCGACCGCCATGCCCGGCGGCACCCGGTAATCGAGCACCGACAGCACCGGATTGAAGACAAGAAGGCGGACGCGGGTCATGGCTTGCGTCCCTATGCGCAGAAACGGCGCGGGGGGCTAGGCCCTCGGCGCAGGGTTGCCTATAGCATCCGCAGAATCGTTACCGGAGCATGCCACCGTGAAGTTCTTTGCTGACACCGCCGAGATTGCCGAAATCAAGGAATTGGCCGCCACCGGCCTGCTCGACGGGGTGACGACCAACCCCTCGCTGATCGCCAAGTCGGGCCGCGACTTCATCGAAGTGACGCGCGAGATTTGCGGGATCACCAGCGGTCCGGTCAGCGCCGAAGTGGTTGCGCTCGATCACGAAGGCATGATGCGTGAGGCGGAAATCCTGCGCAAGATTGCCGACAACGTCTGCATCAAGGTGCCGCTGACCATTGACGGCCTCAAGACCTGCAAGGCGCTGACCAGCGACGGCACCATGGTCAATGTCACGCTGTGCTTCTCGGCCAACCAGGCGCTGCTTGCGGCGAAGGCGGGGGCAACCTTCGTCTCGCCCTTCGTTGGTCGGCACGATGACAACGGCTTTGATGGCATGCAGCTGATCAGCGACATCCGCCTGATCTATGACAACTATGCCTTCGATACTGAAATCCTCGTCGCCTCGGTCCGCCACGGCATCCACGTGCTTGAAGCCGCCAAGATCGGCGCTGACGTCATGACCGCGCCGCCCTCGGTCATCAAGGGACTGTTCAAGCACGTCCTGACCGAAAAGGGCATCGAGGGCTTCCTGGCCGATTGGGCCAAGACGGGCCAGTCGATCTGAGCGACTAGCTGATGGCCGACGAAACACCCCTCGATCGCTTCCGCTCCGTGCTGACCGGCGCCAGCCGGGCGATTTCGCACGAGCCTGAGCTTGAGGTGGCGTGGACGGCCGACATGGCCGTGACCAATGGCAAGAACCTGCGGGTGCCGATGCCGGGCCGCAATCTGCCGCGCGAACAGGCGATGGAAGCGCGTGGTCACGCGGATTCGATGGCGCTCAAACTGCGCCACCATGATGAGGCGATACATGCCAAGTCCGCGCCCAGCGATCCTTCGGCGCGCGCCTGTTATGATCTGGTTGAGCAGGTGCGGTACGAGGCGCTTGGATCCAAGGCCTATGCCGGAATGCGGGACAATCTCGATGCGGCAATGGCCGTGCGGATTGGCGGCGATCCGATTGCCCGCGCCACCAGCCCGGATGAAGTGCCGCTACCGGTCGCGCTCTCGCTGCTGCTGCGCGAGCACCTGACCGGCCAGCCGGTGCCCGAAGCCGCCCGCAAGGGCACCGACATGCTGCGCGGCTGGATTGAGGAGCGCGCCGGGACCGATTTCGATGCCCTGGCGCTCTCGCTCGATGATCAGAAGGCATTCCAGGCGCTGAGCCTCGACATGCTTCAGCACCTTGAGCTGACCCGTTCAGAGCCGATCGAGGCCGAACCCGAAGAGGGTGAGGACCAGGATGGCGAGGACGACAGCGAAGACAATCCCGACGCTGGCGATAGCCAGGAAGACCAGGCCCCCAGCGAAGTCGCCGGTGAACCGAGCGAAGGCGAAGAGGACGGTGAGGGCGAGGTCGAGCAGCAGGTCGAGGATGACAATGCCGAGGCCGAAGCCGGCGACGATGGCGAGGAGGGCATGCTCCCAGTCCGCCCGAACCGGCCATGGACCGACATTCCCGGCAACTTCGACTACAAGGTCTTCACCGAACAGTTTGACGAGGTCGTCGCGGCACAGGATCTGTGCGACGAGGAAGAGCTGACCCGGCTACGGGCCTATCTCGATGCCCAGCTCAAAGGCTTGCAGGGGATCGTCACCAAGCTCGCCAACCGGCTGCAGCGCCGCCTGATGGCGCAGCAGAACCGCTCATGGGATTTCGATCAGGAAGAGGGCATCCTGGATGCGGCGCGGCTGGCCCGCGTTGTGATCTCGCCCGGCCAGTCGCTGTCCTACAAGGTTGAGCGCGATGTCGAGTTCAAGGACACGATCGTTACCTTGCTGATCGACAATTCCGGATCGATGCGCGGGCGGCCAATTTCGATCGCCGCGATCAGCGCCGACGTATTGGCCCGCACGCTCGAACGGTGCGGGGTCAAGACCGAGATCCTGGGCTTCACCACCCGCGCCTGGAAGGGCGGACAGAGCCGCGAGGCCTGGTTGGCCGGGGGCAAGCCCAGTCAGCCCGGGCGGCTGAATGACCTGCGCCACATCGTCTTCAAGAAGGCCGATGAGCCCTATCGCCGCAGCCGCCGCAACCTTGGCCTGATGATGCGCGAAGGGCTGCTCAAGGAAAACATCGATGGCGAAGCGCTGCTCTGGGCGCACACCCGGATGCTCGCCCGGCCCGAAGACCGCCGGATCCTGATGGTCATTTCCGACGGCGCTCCGGTCGATGATTCGACGCTGAGCGTCAACACCGCGGGCTATCTGGAACAGCACCTGCGCAAGGTGATCGACTGGATCGAGCGGCAATCGCCGGTCCAACTCGTCGCGATTGGCATCGGCCACGACGTGACCCGCTATTACCGTCGCGCCGTAACGATCATGGACGTTGAACAGCTTGGTGGCACGATGATTGAACAGCTGGCCGCGCTGTTTGAGGACGAATAGGCTGCGTCAGTTTATCTGGAAGTCATAAACCCGATAGGCTCCATTCCCGACTTTTAGGATGAAGCCGTACTGGCCGGGTTCAAGCGTGTTGTTCATTTTGACTTCGAACACGCTATCGTCGATCTCGTTGATCGAAAAAGGTATTGTGTACTTGGGATCAATTCCCAGCTGCGTGTTGAATGCGCTGAACCTTCCGAAAAACATCTGCCGTTGGTTCCGCTCGGCTTTGAACCGAACCATGCTGAACTCCGATGGAGACTGCGCCGCTTTTGAGGCGGAGGTGCCGAAATCGCCAACCTTGCTGTCCGCAGCCTCAAAGTAGAAATAAAAGACCGGGCTTCGGCTGTCGGCCAGGGTCTGTGCTGCCGGGCGGGGGATCATCAGCTTAGCGATAAAGGGAAACAGGATGCTGCCATTTCCGGAAATCTGAATCCCGCTCACCGTTATGGGACGGATAATGCTGATGCGTTCGGTCCCGGTGCTGTTGTCCTTTAGGTAAAGGCCTGGCGTTCGTTTGACCAAGGGGTTTGCGCTGGCTTGATCCAGGCCCTGCGCCCGCGAAGCACCTGCGCAGCGATCGACCATGGCGCTTAGAACCGCGTTGGATATGCCGGATTTCCGTAAGCGGATGAGCTGTTCGGTCGATAGGTCATAGGAACAGGGCAGACTGTTGACTTTGGACAGCAGCACATCGTCGCCGACCCCGGCCCGGGCCAGGGCAATCACGCTGTCATTGTTGAATGTCTCCGCCGAAGCGGCTGATCCGATGGCCGCGGCATAGATCGCAGCGGCATAGAGCAATCCCTTGATCACGAATCGTATCCTATTCAGGTATAACGGAAAAATCGCATGGGGCGGGGTGCGATGCAATGTCTGCAAAGTCGTGAAGGGCTTCAGCGGGCCAAGCGTCATCGGGTTTTTGCATTGCGCGCTTGATCTTCCCGCTTGACCACCGCGTTTAACCGCACGATTAAACGCGCCATGAACAAAGCCAGCACCACCACCGAAGCCGTCATGTCGCGTCGTTCGATCCGTTCGTTCAGCGACAAGCCAGTCCCCCTCGAAATCCTCAAGCAGGTAATGGAAACCGCACGTTGGACCCCGTCCGGCTGCAATTTCCAGCCGTGGGAGGGCGCGATCCTGACAGGTGAGCCGCTGCGCCAGTTGCAGGAAAAGATGCGCAATACCCCGCCGCAAGACCCGCAGGAATATTCGTGGAGCGATCCCGAAGTCCTGCCCGAATGCAAGGCGCGGCTGCAGCAGGTTGGGGCGGACATGTATACCGCGATGAACATCGAACGCGCCGATAAGGCGGCGCGCGGTGATTTCATGTCGCAGAACCTGGTCTCATTCGGCGCCCCCGCGGTGCTGCTGGTCTATTTCCCACGGGTGATGGGCCCGCCGCAGTGGTCGGATGTCGGCATGTGGCTGCAGACGATCATGCTGCTGCTGCGCGAACAGGGGCTGGATACCTGCCCGCAGGAATTCCTTTCGCTCTATGCCCGGCTGATCAAGGACTTCCTCGGCGTTTCGGATGAAAGCCACATCTTCTTCTGCGGGATTGCCATCGGCTATCGCGATGAAACGGATCCGGTAAACGCCTTCGATCGCAAGCGTGAACCGCTGGAAAGCAAGGTCCAGTTCCTCGGTTTTGAATAGGACTGCCACGCAATGAACGTTTCCGAAGCTGTCGCCAGCCGCCGCACCGTCCGCGCTTTCCTTGATAAGCCAGTCGATCAGGCGGTCTTGCGGCGCGTGCTGGAAAAGGCCCAGAATTCGCCATCGGGCGGCAATACCCAGCCGTGGAATGCCACGGTGATAACCGGGGAGCCGCTGGCCAAGCTGTTGGCCGATGTCGCCGCGGTCCTGCCTGAAGGCCCGGCGCGACATAAGCCCGAATACCATATCTATCCACCCGAACTCGACGGTGCCTATGCTGAGCGCCGCAAGGGCGTGGGTGAGGCGATGTATGCCGCGCTGGAAATCCCGCGCGATGACAAGATGGGCCGGATGATGTGGTTCGCGAAGAACTTCCAGGCCTTTGGCGCGCCGGTGCTGATGCTGATCCACACCCCGCGCTATATGGGGCGGCCGCAATGGTCGGACATCGGCATGTGGTTGCAGACGGTCTGCCTGCTGCTGCGCGAGGAAGGTCTCGATAGCTGTCCGCAGGAAGCCTGGGCGATCTATCAGGAACAGATCCGCGCGGTGGTGAACATTCCGGATGATCACATCTTCTTCTGCGGTCTCGGCGTGGGCTGGCGCGATCCTGATGCGCCGGTCAACAATTTCCCCGTGCCGCGCGCGCCGCTGGATGAAGCAATTCGCTGGGAAGGCTTTTGAGCCTTTTACCGCTGCTGTGGGT
>JBEEIN010000037.1:0-7076 GCA_041169825.1 Pseudomonadota bacterium | reverse complement strand
GCGATAACCGTGCCGCCAGTTTACATTTCGCCTAGCGCGGCTGCGCCTGACAGATCGTGCAGGACAGCGAACCGTGATCGCCAAACACTGCGGTAACCCGCTGCCCCGGCACAACCGGGTGAACCCCGGTGATCGCGCCGGTCGAAACCCACAACCCGTTCGACAGATCAAAGCCACGTGCGCTGAGGTTTTCAAGCAGGAACCGGACGGCGCCATAAGGGCCGTCCAGCATCGTCGCGGCAGTGGCTTCGCCCACGGCTGCACCGTCAATTTCGGCGCGCACCACGATCGCGCACAAATCAAGATCGCGCCAACCTTGCAGGGCCGGACCCATCACCACGCCGTGGTTGTTGCCAAAGTCAGACACCGTGACGAGCGGGCCATCGGCGTTGATTTTTGCATAGGGCGAAGACGCCACCTCGATCCCCAGGCGCACATCGTCCAGGATTGCGCGGGTGGCGGCATCGTCGGTTGGCACATCGCCATTCCAGCCCGGGGCGACATGCAGCAGCAGTTCCGCCTCACCCGCGGCGAAGCCACCCGTAAAGACCGGCATTGCCGGAACCTCGCCATGGGCAGCTGACACCACATCATCGGCAAACACTGGGCCCGACAGGCGATTGGCGCCCAGCTGGCTATCGAGCGGGGGGAAGATCCGCCCGACTTTCCATCCGGCGACAGCACGGCCATCGAGCCGGATCGCGGCGTCTTGAATGCGATAGGCGGTAGCCAGATCCTGCGGCGCTGCCCCCGGATATTCGGCAAGCGCCTGGGCCGCGCGGCGTGCGGAAACAAATGCCGTGGCTACGGATTGGGCCTGCTCGGTCAAACTCTACCTCTCGTCTCGATCATCATGCCGGGCTCAAGCCCGGGTTTGACAGGGTGGCTAATGGAAACCGGTGTCATTGGCAAGTCTGCGCGCATCCGCCATGCCCGGATCATAGTGTTACGCCGCGTTTCCAGATGGCAATGGCCCGCTGACCGGCGCGCTCGGCGGCGGTCAATTCGCCGCTGGCAATGGCGGCAAGGCAGGCGGCGAAAGCCTGGTCTGCTGCCTCCAGCCCGTCGCTGAGGGCCAGCGAGGCATCGAAGTCGATCCAGTGGCGCTTGGCCTCTGCCAGGTCCCGGTTCGAGGCGACCTTGACTGTTGGCACCGGGAACCCGAGCGGGGTGCCGCGCCCGGTGGTAAACAGCACCAAGGTTGCCCCCGCAGCCGCCAGCGCCGAGGACGAAATGGCATCGTTGCCGGGCGCTTCCAACAGGGTCAGCCCGGAGCGTTGCACCTGCTGGCCATAGCCGATCACATCGACCAGCGGCGCATTGCCGCCCTTTTGGACCGCACCGAGTGACTTCTCTTCCAAGGTGGTGATCCCACCGGCCAGATTGCCCGGGGATGGGTTTTCCGAAACCGGCAGCCCCTGATCGAGGTAGTACCGCTTGAATCGGTTAATCAGGCCGGCAGCGCCTTCGAACACTTCCGCCGAAACCGCCCGCTCAAGCAAGGCCTGTTCCGCCCCGAAAATCTCGGGAATCTCGGTCAGGATTGCCTGCCCCCCTGCGGCGCAATGGCTGTCGGCCAAGCGGCCGAGCAGCGGATTGGCGGTCAGGCCGGAGAAGCCATCCGAGCCGCCGCACTTAAGGCCGATGGAGAGTGCAGCGAATGGCAGCGCGACCCGCTCGGCCGGGGCGGCCTGATCGACCAGTTCGTCAATCAGCGCGGCAGCGGCTGCCAGCTCATCGCCTGCGCTCTGGCTGGAAAGCAGGCGGACCTTGGCCTTGGCGGCAGCCGGGATCGCCGCAAGCAGGGCATCGAGCTGATTCGATTCACACCCCAGTCCCAGCAAGAGCACGCCGGCCGCATTCGGATTGGAGGCGAGGCCGGCAAGCAGCGCGCGCGTTCCCGCCAGATCGTCCCCCAATTGCGAGCAGCCGTGGGGATGGGCGAAGGCGTGAACCCCGTCGATCCGCCCCTTATGCCGTTCCCGGGCGGTGCGAGCGATCTCTTCGGCCGTAATGCCGACACAGCCGACGCTGGGAAGGATCCAGATCTCGTTGCGGGTGGCGGCGCGACCGTCCGGGCGTTGGTAGCCCCGCCAGCCGGGAAGATCGGCCGCCTGTGTGGCAACCGGCCCAGCTTGGCCGGGGCGATAGGCCAGCTCTCCCGCCAGCGCCGTGACCAGATTGTGGCTATGGACATGATCGCCGGCGGCAATGGCCGTGGTGGCGCGACCGATCGGCTGGCCGTACTTCGTAACCATAGCCCCGGCGGGCAGATCAACCAGTGCCAGCTTGTGCCCCTGCGGGATGGGCGATGCTGCGCGCACCCCGGCAACCGCTTCGCCCGCAGCCAAAGGCCGAAGCGCGACTGCCACCGTATCGGCAGGATGGACTTGGAGGACAGGGGGCAGCTTGTGCGACATGGATCCATCAACTAAGGTAACCGGTGTCAACATTGCCTTTCCTGTTCGGTCAAGGCAAGGAAGATCACGCACGGCCAAGTGGCCGATTGCTGCAAGGGGATGGCATGGCGGGCAAATCGGGCCACGATGGTAAGGCGACAATCAATGATGTCGCGCGCCTGTCTGGCGTATCGAAGAAGACCGTCAGCCGGGTGATCAACCGCTCACCCTTGCTCAACCAGGCAACCCGCGAAAAGGTTGAGGCAGTAATCGCCGAGCTGGGTTACGTGCCCAATCCGCAGGCCCGGCAATTGGCGCTGCGGCGCAATTTCTCGCTGGGGCTGATTTACGACAATCCCAATGCCCAGATGGTCCTGAACTTTCAGGAAGGCGTGCTCGATGCCATTCGCGGGACCGAATTCGCGCTGGTGATCCACCCGGTCGATCGCCACGATCCCGGCCTGTTTGACCAGATCCGCCAGTTCATCGAACAGCAGCGCTTCTATGGCGTGATGGTCCTGCCGCCGCTGTCAGAAAATGATGCCTTCTTCGCCCTGCTCGATGAGCTGGGCTGCAACTATGTTCGCATGGGCTCGGCCGAGCTCGACGATCCGGCGCACCTGGTCCAGTCGAACGACCGGCAGGCCGTGCGTGGCGCGGTCGAATACCTGATCGAACAGGGCCACCGGCGGATCGGCCTGGTCGAGGGGCCGGACGGCTTCCGCTCGGCCCACGAACGCCGCGAAGGCTGGCGCGAAGCGGTTACCGCCCATGGCCTGCCCGCCGATGTCAGCATGACCGCACGCGGCAACTACACCTTCGAAACCGGCAAGGCGGCGGGCGCATCGCTGCTTGACCTGCCCCATCCGCCCACCGCGATTTTCGCCAGCAATGACGTGATGGCCGCCGGCGTGGTCCACGTCGCGCGCGAACGCGGGCTCGATGTGCCGGGTGATCTTTCGGTGGTCGGGTTCGACGATACGGCGATTGCGGCGACGATCTGGCCGCCGCTGACCACCGTGCGCTGGCCGATCCGGACCATGGCCCGGTCCGCCGCGCTGAAGTTGATCCACCCCGAAACCGCGCGCAAGGAACAGTCCCTGTTCCCGACCGAATTCGTCCCCCGCGCCTCGGTTTCCGCACCAAAGACCTGATCGCGCGACACCAAGAGAGAATCCTTGATCTCGCCAATGACACCGGTTACCCAGAGCGCCAACCAGACATCCAGCAGGAAAGTACCCATGCCATGAAGATCGCCCTGATCATCGAAAACAGCCAGGCCGCCAAGAACGCGATTGTCCACGAAGCGCTGACCTCGGTAGCCGAACCGCTGGGCCATCAGGTTTTCAACTATGGCATGTACACGCCCGAAGACGCCGCATCGCTCACCTATGTGATGAACGGCCTGCTCACTGGCATCCTGCTGAACTCTGGCGCGGCGGACTTTGTCGTGACCGGTTGCGGCACGGGCATGGGTTCGATGCTTGCGGCCAACTCGATGCCTGGCGTGTTCTGCGGGCTGGTGATCGACCCGACCGATGCCTTCCTGTTCAGCCAGATCAACGATGGCAACGCGATCTCGATGCCCTATTCGAAGGGTTTCGGCTGGGCCGCCGAACTCAACCTGCAGGACTGTTATCGCAAGATCTTCGAAAACGAGGGCGGTGCCGGCTATCCCAAGGAACGCGCCCACTTCATGGCCGCCAACCGCAGCAAGCTGAAGGACATGAAGGCCGCTTCGTGCCGTGACATGCTGACCGTGCTGAAGTCGGTCGACCAGGACCTGCTCAAGGCCGCCATCGCGGGTGAGAAGTTTGCCGAGCTGTTCTATCCGAACTGCCAAGATCAGGCGATCGCCGACTACCTGAAGGCGCTCTGATGGCGATCTCGTTCTCGCTTGAAGGCAAGGTTGCGCTGGTTACCGGAGCCAACACCGGGATCGGGCAGGCAATTGCCGTCGCGCTGGCCGAGGCCGGGGCAGACGTCGCGCTGGCGGGCCGCAGCGAGCCGACCGAAACGCTTGCCATGATCGCGGCGACTGGGCGCAAGGCCATCAACATCAAGGCGGACCTGTCCTCGACCGAGCCGGTCCAGCGCGTGATCGACGAAGCCCTCGCCGGGCTGGGCCGGATTGACGTGCTGGTTAACAATGCCGGGATCATCCGCCGCGACGATCTGCTCCAATTCTCCGAAGAGGACTGGGACGCGGTGATGGACACCAATCTCAAGACTCTGTTCTTCCTGAGCCAGGCGGCCGCGCGCCATATGGCGGAACGCGGATCGGGCAAGATCGTCAACATCGCCAGCCTGCTGACCTTCCAGGGCGGCATCCGCGTGCCGAGCTATGCCGCCGCCAAGTCGGGCGTGGGCGGTGTGACCAAGGCCATGGCCAACGAACTTGCGCCCAAGGGCGTGCAGGTCAACGCGATCGCTCCCGGTTATATCGCCACCAACAATACGGCCGCCTTGCAGGCTGACGAAACCCGCAACCGCCAGATTCTGGAACGCATCCCGACCGCACGCTGGGGCCGACCCGAGGATATTGCCGGGGCTGCCGTGTTCCTGGCTTCGGAGGCCTCGGACTACGTCACAGGGCAGGTCCTGGCGGTCGACGGCGGCTGGCTGGCGCGGTAGCGTTCAGCATGGCAATCAGTTCCTGTCCGTTCGACACGAACGGGATTGGGTGGGGTAAATCATGACAGGGCCAGTCACCTGCTTTGGCGAATTGCTGCTTCGGCTGACCCCGCCGGGATCGCAGCTGATGGTTCAGGCTGACTGCCTTGAGCTTCACCCCGGCGGGGCAGAAGGCAATGTGGCCGTTGCCCTCGCCAGCCTTGGTCACGCCACGCGCTTTGCCGGTCTGGTCAGCGACAACACCCTGGGTGACCGCGCGGTTGCTGCCCTCCGCAGCGCCGGTGTCGATACCCGGTTCCTGGCCCGTGCGCCGGGCCGGATGGGCCTTTACTTCATGGAAGACGGTTCCGGGCCGCGCCCCTCGGCCATCACTTATGACCGCGCCGGAAGCGCCTTCGCCGAAGCCGATCCTGCGGCGATCGACTTTGTCGGAGCGCTGGAAGGGGCGCGGCTGTTTCACACCGGCGGCATCACCCCGGCGCTCGGCCCCAAGGGTGTCGCCTTGGCCAAAGCTGCCAATGCCGCCGCACTCAAGGCCAATGTCCCGATCTGCTTCGATGGCAATTACCGCGGCGCGCTGTGGTCCAGCTGGGACAGCAACCCCGGCGCGATCCTGCGCGAACTGGTGGCCAAGGCCACGATCCTGATCGGCAATCACCGCGATATTTCGCTGCTGCTCGGCAAGATGTTTTCCGGCGATGGTGAAGACCGTCGACGCGAAGCCGCAGAGGCGGCCTTTGCGGCTTTCCCGAACCTGCAATTGATCGCCTCGACCGCGCGGCACCTGGTGACGTCCGACCATCACCGCATCGCCGCCCGGGTCGACAGTCGCGACGGTGGATTCCAGACTGACGAGATCGACGTGACTGGCATTGTCGAACGGATCGGCACGGGGGATGCTTTTGCCGCCGGGGTGCTCCACAGCTGGCTTGAAGGCGGCGATGAACGCCTGATGGCTGAGACCGGCCTCGCGCTAACCGCGCTCAAGCACACGGTGCCGGGCGATATGTGCCTGATCAATCGCGCCGCCCTTGAGGGCTTTTCGGCCAGCGGCGGCGATGTCCGGCGCTGAGGGCTGGAGCCGCCGCACCCTATTGGCGGGGGCTGCCGCACTGGCAGCCACGCCGGGTTTCGCGATAGCTGGATCGGCCAAGGCCAAGGCCCAACTTGGCATCCGCTATGCCCGCGCGGCCCGGTTCCAGGCGCCCGAACCGGAGCCATTCGGCCAGCCCGATTTCGTCTCGCCCGCAGCGCTCGGCCCATCCTGCCCGCAGCAGGGCGCGCGCTATCAGCCGCAAAGCGAGGACTGCCAATTCCTCAACGTCTGGACGCCGGACCCGCAGCCCGCCAAGCCCAAGCCGGTAATGGTCTACATCCACGGTGGGGCCTATTCGACGGGTTCGGTTGCCGATCCGCTGAACGACGGGGCGAAGCTGGCCCAGCGTGGCGATGTGGTGGTGGTGACGGTCAATCACCGGCTGAACGTGTTTGGTTACCTTTACCTGCCGGACCGGTTTCCCGACAGCGGCAATGCCGGCCAGCTCGACTTGATCCTCGCGCTCAAATGGGTGCAGGCCAACGTGGCCAAGTTCGGCGGCGATCCCGGCAATGTCACGGTGTTCGGCCAGTCCGGTGGCGGGGCGAAGATCGCGACGCTGATGGCCATGCCCGAGGCAAAGGGCCTGTTCCACAAAGCGATCACGATGAGCGGCCAACAGGTTACGGCATCGGGCCCGCTCAACGCGCGCAAACGCGCGGATGCGTTTCTTGCCAAACTGGGTGCCGATCCGGCCATCGCCCCGGTCGAGGCTCTGGTCGCAGCGCTTGCGGCGACTGATCCGGTGATGGGCGGCGGGGTCTATATGGGCCCGGTGCTCGACATGAAGCACCTGACGCGGCACCCGTTCTGGCCCGATCCTGCGCCGCAGGGCAATGCCATCCCGATGCTGCTGGGCAATGTCGTGGCCGAAACGCGGGCCTTCTTCCCGCCGGATCATCCCAAGCTGCAAGGGCTCGACTGGAGCAACCTGGCGCAGCGCGCCG
>JBEEIN010000036.1:0-6574 GCA_041169825.1 Pseudomonadota bacterium | reverse complement strand
AAGGGCACCCTGGCCGAATTCTTCACCTTCATCCGCACCGACCCGCAGTTCAAGCGCAAGAGCCGCGAGGAGCTGACCCAGCGCTATTATGACATCGGCAAGATGGTCGATGGCAAGATCGGCCAGTTCTTCTCGGTCCTGCCCAAGACCCCGCTGCAAATCCGCCCCTATGAGGAATTCCGCGAGAAGTTCGAGGCTGGCGGGTCCTATCAGCAGGGCACCCCCGACGGGAAACGTCCGGGCACCTTCTATTTCAACGCCTATGACCTGCCGAGCCGCACCACCCCGGGCGAGATCACGCTGTACCTGCACGAAGGCGCGCCGGGGCACCACTTCCAGATCAGCCTGGCCCAGGAAAATGACAAGTTGCCCGCTTTCATGCGCTTTGGCGGCAACACCGCCTTTGCCGAGGGCTGGGCGCTTTATGCCGAAACGCTGGGCTATGACATGGGCTTCTACAAGGACCCCTATTCGCGCCAGGGCACGCTGGATGACGAGATGCTGCGCGCCATGCGGCTGGTGGTCGATACCGGCATCCACGCCAAGGGCTGGACCCGCGATCAGGCGATCGAATACATGCTGGCCAATTCAGCCATGGGCCGCACTGACGCCACGGCCGAAGTCGAACGCTATATCGCCATCCCCAGCCAGGCCTTGGCCTATAAGGTTGGTGCGCTGACGATCCAGCGGCTGCGGCGCGAAGCCGAAGCGGCGCTGGGCAGCAAGTTCGATATCCGTGCCTTCCACGATCAGGTGCTGAACACCGGCGCCCTGCCAATGCCGGTGCTCGAAGCCAAGATCCGCGCATGGATCAAGGCGACCAAGGCGGGCTGATAATCCATACCGCACCCTGATCCGCTCGTGCTGAGCTTGTCGGATCGCCCTTCGACAAGCTCAGGGTGAGCGGGTTGGGGGTATGGTAAAGGCTAGCCGCTGCCGAGCAGCTCCAGCCAGGCCCCGCCCAGCAGTGGGTCGACCGCGGCCCGCGCCGCGCCATCGAGCGCGGCGTAACGCGTGCGCAGATCGGCCAGGCACTTGAGCTGGTACTTGAACACGCCCTGCGCATAGGGCAGGCCCATCGCCTCCATCCGGAAGGTTTCGGCTCCCGCCTCGGCCGCCGCGGCATTGGCGGCCAGGAACGGGGCATAGACCTCAGCCGATAGCCGCACGAGTTCCGCCACCACCGGGACGAAGCCCGGTTCCCACTCGCCCTCGTGTCCGCTCATGTCATCGATGTGGGCCAGCCAGCGATAGGTATAGGGATAGTCCGCCCGCATCATCGCCTGCGGCGTGGGGTCGGTACCCAGCTGCGACAGTTGCCCGAACAGGCTGAACTCGGCCAGGCTGGGCCGCGTGCCGAACAGGGAGAACCGGTTCACCACGTGGGCTTCCAGCACATCCAGCACCGCGCGGGTGCTCGCCTCGATCAGCGGGAAGTTTTCGCGGGTACAACCGACCAGCGCCATCCGTCCGACCTGGCGCGCGCGGAACAGTTCGGCAAATTTCTGGCTCTGCTCCAGCCCGCCGCCCTTGGCGGCATCGAAGGCCAGCCAGCGGCTCATCTGGATCTGGTCGACCTCTTCCAGCCAGCGATAGCCGAACATGGCCTTAGTCAACCATTCGTCGGCGAAGTCTTCCAGCAGGTGGGCGATAAAGGCCTGGGCCGGATCGGGCGGGACCACGCCGCGTTCGGCATGGCGCGCCTCAAGGTCATAGACCAGCGGGGTCGAGTCATTGGCAAAGGTCCCGTCCGGATATTCCAGCACCGGGATCACCGGCGCCTTCACCGCCCCCAGCGCGGCCTGCCGCTTTGCCCCCTCGTCCACCCACAGGTGGGGCAGGCGGCGATAGCGCAACAACGCGCGGATCTTCTGCGAATAGGGCGAACCCAAGGCCCCATAAAGTTTGTAAGTCATGCGTACTCCCGTGCTTTGGTCCCGTTGCACGCCTGCCGACGCGAGCTATATCCGCCGCTAAGGGGGCGCGGAGCAATGCCATGTTTAAATGTGCCGTACCTCTTGTTGCCTGCGCTGTCGGCCTCGCCACACCCGCGCCTGCCCAAGATGCGGTGCCCGTCGGACCACCAGCCGGGATGGCTGGCCCACGCACCGGCAACCAGATCACCATCGGCTTCGGCCTGGGCACCGCCCCGGATTACGAGGGATCGGACGATTACCGGCTGCAGCCTGGCGGAGTCGTGCAGGGCCGGGTCAGCGGGATCGAATTCCAGATGCGGGGGCTCAACCTCTATACCGATCTGGTAGCGGACCGGCCGGGCAGCAAGGTCCGCTTTATCCTGGGGCCGGTCATTCAGGTGCGCCCCGAACGAAACGATAGCGTGGACGATCCGCGCGTCGCACAGCTGGGCCGGCGCAAGACGGCCTTCGAAGCGGGGGCGAATGTTGGTATAAGCTTTCGCGGCGTGCTGATCCCGCCCGCCAGCCTGACGCTGGATGTAACCTGGCTGCGCGATCTGGCGGGCGCGCATAACAGCTATACCCTGACACCGTCGGTGGCGCTGTCCTCGCCGCTGTCGCAGCGCAGCTTTATGCGGCTGGCCGTTGCAGCTGACCACGTTGGCAAAGGCTTCGCTCAGGCCTATTTCGATGTTGCCCCCGGCAATGTCCTTGCCCCCCACAGCACCAATGGCAGCGGCTGGAAGAGTGCCAGTGCCAGCCTGCTCTACACCCGCGATTTCGGCGGCCATCCGCGCCAGGGATTGGGGCTGTTTGCGATTGCCAGCTACAAGCGAATGCTGGGCGGATTTGCTGATAGCCCGGTGGTGCGGGATGCTGGCAGCGCCAATCAGACCTTCGCGGTAACCGGCCTGCTTTACGCATTCTAGGCGCGTCGCGCTCAATCCGCGGTGATCCGTAGGGGCGTCACACTGATGCGACCGCTCGGCCGCGCACCGGCAGGGCATGGCCCGCCGCCGCGGCGCGCTTGGCCCCGCGCTCCAGCTCCCTCTTCAGCGCGCGGACATAGTGATCAAAGTCGAGCTGGATCGTGTGCCGCCGTGCTGCATAGTAGTGGCCGGTGTAGTAATCCTCGTCCTCGGCGATGATATCTGCCATCTCTGCCGGATCGGGCGGCAGGTACTGTCCCGCCAGATAGGCGCCCACCAGTTTGGACTGCTGTTCGGCAAAATTGACCAGCGTCGGCAGCGGCTGGGCCAGACCCATGTAGAACAGGTCCGGCACCCCCGGCTTCATGATCCGCTTGTAGAGCGGCGGCGGGCGGTTGTCGGAATCCGCGGTAAAGGCCGGATCCTTGAAGAAGGGGAAACTGATGTCATAGCCGGTCGCCCAGACGATCACATCGACCGCCTCGCGGCTGCCATCGGTAAAGACCACGCCGTCCCCGTCCAGCCGCGCGATGCCCGGCTTCACGGTCAGGTCGCCCGATCCGGCCCGCAGCAGGAACTCACCCGATACGGTGCCGTGGCTTTCAAACGGGCCGATTTCCGGCTCGGGCAGGCCATAGTCGCTCATCCGCCCGACCAGCTTCTTCACCATCCGCCCGCCCAGCCACTGGCGCAGTCCCTTGGGCATCCAGGCTGGAGCCGGGTTCTTGTCGAGCGGCTGCCCCTTGTAATACTTCGGGAAGATCCAGACCCCGCGCCGGGTTGAAACGAACAGCTTTGCCGCCATCGGCCGCTGCGACAGTTCGCTGGCGATATCCATCGCGCTGTTGCCCATGCCGACCACCAGCACCCGCTTGCCGATGCAGTCGATCGGCTCGAACGGGGTGCGGTAATTGTGGCTGTGAATCTGTGCGCCGTTGAACTGGCCCGGGTATTCCGGAATGCGCGCCGCCCAGTGGTGACCATTGGCCACGCACAGCGCATCGTAATGCATCATCTCGCCCGTGGAGAGGGTGATCCGCCAGCCACCCTCGGCAAGGCGTTCGGCGCTCTCGACCCGGGTGTTGAAACGGATGTGGCGGCGCAGGTCAAAGTGATCGACGTAATCGTGGAAGTACTGCAGCAGCAGCGAGTGGTGCGGGTAATCGGGCCAATCGGCCGGGACCGGGAAATCCTCGAACGCCAGCCGCCATTTCGACGTATCGATGTGCAGGCTCTGGTAGCAGGCGCTCATCCCGTTGGGGTTATTGTAGTACCAGGTGCCCCCGATATTGTCCGACGCCTCATAGACGTCGAAAGGGATGCCATAGTCCTGCAGCCGCTTGGCCGTGGTAAATCCGGAACACCCCGCGCCAATGATGCAGACCCGGGGCAATGCGCGCGCTTCAGCCATTTTTATCTCTCTCGCCGGGCCTCTCTCGGGCCTTGGTGGCGAGTATGTTTAAGCGTTCGGTTAAAGTCCAGCGCAATTGATCTGGCGCAAAGCGCTTGGCAGGATCGCGGTCTAGATCAGGCTTGGGGAAGTCCCGGCACAGGGACGGGAATGGAGAGCTGCCGCTATGAACGATACCATCGATCTTACCGCCTGGTCGGGGCTGGTCCTGGGTCTGACCGCCCTGTTTGCGGGCATCGGCGCGCTGCGCAAGCCGGGGGCCTGGCGGACCATGCTGGAAGAGGTCGAGAACTCCCCCGCGCTGCAGTTCCTGTGTGGCATGCTGGAACTGGTGGTCGGTGCAGTGGTCTATCTGATTAACCCGTGGGTTCCCGCTGACCTTTTGTCCTGCTTGCTGAAGGGCATGGGCGGACTGATGATGATCGAGGCGCTCGTGATCCTCGGCTTCGTCGACATCTACAGCCAGTTCTGGCTCAAGAACCTGACCCACATGCACCGCGGCTGGGCCACGGCCACCAGCCTGTTCGGGCTGGGACTGGCGATCGCATCGGCACTGCGGTTTCACTGATCGGTCCGCGCCAAGACCCTAGCGCCAGGCTTGCGACGCGCACCAAAATGGCGGTGCGCATGGTGAAGCGGCCTTTCGAGAGTGGATCGCCGCTTAACCGCCACCTTCCCCGGACAGCCCGCCAAGCTGGCTCATATGCGACGAATAGGGCGCGATCAGCGCTGATGCGCGGTCCCAGCCGCCGACCAGCCAGGTCCGCGCGGCCGCCGGATCGCCCGGCAGGATCACCGGCATCCGCTCCACCCCCTGTTCGCGCAGGGCGGCGTTGGCCGGACAGGTCAGCAGGGCAAAGCTCACCACCTCGCTGTCCTTCCACACCCCGGCCATGGCGAACAGCGGCTGGTCGGCGCAGGCCAGCGAGATCTGCCGCCGTCTGCCGGTGCCGGGCTCGATCCCGCCCCACAGCATCACCGCGCTTGCCGGGACCAGGCAGCGGAACTCACTGTTCCTGAGATTCCCGATCCAGAACGGCGAATCCGCATTGCGCACCGTCAGGACCGGGCGCGATGCGTCCCTGGCCGATTGCGGCGGCGGCACCCCCCACAGCCGCGGCACCAGGCGCCGCTGCGGCTCGCCCGGCGGACGCGGCCCGGCCACGAATTCGCGGCCCGCCGTCACCACCGGGGCGAAGCGGCCAGGCGCGATCGTGCCGCCGATCCAGGGATCGCCGGACGCGACACTGGCACCAAACCGGCCCCCGATCTGCGCGGCTGTGGCATTAAGACGGTAGAGCGTGGTCACCGCTGGACCTTCTGACGGCAAATCCCTATTGTCCACCCATCCCCGGGGAGCGTGCTCACGCTGAGAGGGGCGGTTAGCATCGCCCGACCCGTTGAACCTGAACCCGTTAGCACGGGCGGAGGGAGTGGGCTGGTCGCTGCACCATGTTTCCCGCCTTTCTTCCGCCCTTGAGGAGAGAGACATGGCCGACTTCAAGCCATCCGACGATGCGATCCTCATTGCCGCCGCGCAGCTCGCCGCCTCGCTTGCGCAGCTCCGATCAAAGGAGCTGTCCAATGTGGACTGGCCCGAGGGCGAATTTGACTATTCCAAGCAGGAGCGCCGCGTCGTCGATCTACTCGGCTGGGCGATCAAGCAAATCAATCTCCAGATCAAGGACAAGTAGGATGGCCGATATCAACAGCAAGCTCGAAATCGGCGTCACCACCGGCCCGATCCGCGGCTCGAAGAAGATCCACGTTGGCCCGCTCAAGGTCGCCATGCGTGAAATCCACCTTGAGCCGGGCAGCGGCGAGCCGCCAGTGCGGGTTTATGACACCTCTGGCCCCTACACTGATCCGAACGCGACCATCGACATTACCGCCGGCCTGCCCGAACTGCGCCGCGACTGGATCCGCGCCCGCGGAGACGTGGAGGAAGTGGTCCAGCGCGAGGTCCGCCCCGAAGACAATGGCCAGCTTGGCCCCGATCGCTCGGGTGGAGTGCCGCCCTTCCCGAACGTGCGCCGCACGGTGCTGCGCGCGAAGTCCGGCGCCAATGTCAGCCAGATGCACTATGCCCGCCGCGGCATTGTCACGCCCGAAATGGAATATGTCGCCACCCGCGAGAACCTGGGGCGCGAGATGCTGCGCGAATATGCGCGCGACGGGCAGGACTGGGGTGCCAGCATCCCCGATTACGTGACCGGCGAATGGGTGCGTGAGGAAGTGGCCCGCGGCCGCGCGATCATCCCCAGCAACATCAACCACCCCGAATCCGAACCGATGGCGATCGGGCGCAACTTCCTGGT
>JBEEIN010000035.1:0-3206 GCA_041169825.1 Pseudomonadota bacterium | reverse complement strand
CCTTTGAACGCGGCGTATCCACTCTGGGCCAGCAGATGGGCTTCCGCAACGAGCTGGACGAGATCATTGCCGCAGCTAAGGCCAATGGCGCGGCCCATGATCCCCTGATCCGCCAGCGGATTGCCAAGGCGGAGATCGGCCTGAACCTGATGCGCTATGGCGCGTTGCGGATGCTCTCGCAGACCGATCATTCCAAGATCGACGGGGCCGCGCTGACCTACAAGATCCAGTGGGCCACTTGGCGTCGCAGCCTGGGTGAACTGGCGATGGACGTCCTGGGGCAGCACGGTGAAGTGGCCGAAGGCAGCGACTATGAATGGGATACCTTGCCCAATCTGTTCCTCTATTCGCGCGCCGATACGATCTATGGCGGCACCAACCAGATCCAGCGCAACCTGATTGCCGAACGCGGTCTGGGCATGCCGCGCGAACCGCGGGGAGACGTGTGATGGCGGCGCCGATCCCGGCTTATCCGCAGGGCCGCAATCTGCTGGCGGGCAAAACCGTGGTGGTTACCGCCGCAGCCGGCACCGGCATCGGTTTTTCGGCGGCCAAGCGGGCGGTTGAAGAAGGCGCAACCGTCTTGATGAGCGACTTTCACGAGCGGCGGCTGGGCGAAGCGGCTGATCGGATCGCGGCAGAATGCGGGCAGCGCCCCGCAACCTTTGTCTGCGATGTCACAAGCCAGGACCAGGTTGATGCCCTGCATGCGGCGGCGCTGGCCGAACTGGGCCGGGTTGACGTGTTGATCAACAATGCCGGGCTGGGCGGCGAGGTTGCGGTTGTCGACATGACCGACGAACAATGGTTCCGCGTGCTCGACGTCACGCTGAACAGCGTGTTCCGGATGAGCCGCGCCTTCCTGCCGGCGATGTATGCTCGCAAGGCCGGGGTGGTGGTCAACAATGCGTCAGTCCTGGGTTGGCGCGCGCAACAAGGGCAGGCGCATTATGCGGCGGCCAAGGCCGGGGTAATGGCCTTTACCCGATGTGCCGCGGTTGAAGCCGCCGAACACAACGTGCGGATCAATGCGGTTGCCCCGTCGATTGCGATGCATGCGTTCCTGGCCAAGGTAACCAGCGATGAACTGCTGGCCGAACTCTCAGCCAAAGAGGCCTTTGGGCGCCCGGCCGAAGTCTGGGAAGTGGCCAATGTGATGATGTTCCTGGCCTCTGACCTGTCCTCTTACATGACCGGGGAAGTGCTCTCGGTTTCCAGCCAGCGGGCCTGATCATGGCAAAAGTCTATGGCAATCCGCGTGATCTGATCGGCCAGGAAGGCACCGCCCTGGGTCCGACCGAATGGCTCTCCATCGATCAGGACCGGGTCAACGGCTTTGCCGCGGTGACCGGCGATCACCAGTGGATTCATGTCGATGTTGAACGGGCGAAGGACGGCCCGTTTGGCGGCACCATCGCCCATGGCTATCTGACGATGAGCCTGGTCAATTTCTTCCTGCCCGATTTGATCGAGGTGCGCGGCTTTACCCATGCGGTCAACGTTGGCGCCGATCGGCTGCGGTTCCTTGCCCCGGTCAAGGTTGGCAGCCGGATCCGCGGTGTGGGCGAGATTGTCGGGGTTGAAGAGGTCAAGGGGGCGATCCAGTCGGTCGTGCGCGTCACGGTCGAGATCGAGGGCGGCGATAAGCCGGCCTGCGTGGTCGATACGATCAGCCGCTATTTTCCGGAGTAATTGCCATGCCCACGCCCGAACAGATGGAAGCCGCAGTTCACGCATATGTCGCGGCCTTTGCCAAAGGCGATCCGGCCATGGCGGCGGCAATCTTTGCCGATGATGCCGTGGTCGAAGATCCGATCGGTTCGGCGCCGCGCATCGGCCAGGCTGCAATTCTGGAATTTTACACCCAATCGATGGCGACCGGGGCCACGCTCCATCTGCAAGGCCCGATCCGGGTGGCCGCAGCCCATGCCGCCTTTGCCATGCAGGTGCGCCTGCATTGGGATGGCAAGGACATGGCGATCGACGTTATCGATACCTTTGCCTTCGATGCGGCGGGCAAGGTCAAATTGATGCAGGCCTATTTCGGCCCCGGCAATATGCATGGCTGAGGCGCTGCCCCCAACGATCCCCCATGTCGCCGCGGCCGCTGCCCGGCGCTGGCCCGATGCGGTGGCCCTGATCGAAGGCGCGCAATCGTGGACCTTTGCCGCCCTGTGGGACGATTGCCGCGCGGCGGCCTCGGCCTTGCTCGCGCGCGGGGTGGGGACTGGCGATCGAATTGCCATCTGGGCACCGAACAGCCGACAGTGGGTGATCGCGGCGATTGCCGCCCAGAGCTGCGGCGCGGCGATTGTGCCGCTCAACACCCGGCTCAAGGGGCGCGAGGCGGGCGACATCCTGCGCCGAACCGGTGCGCGAATGCTGTTCACGGTCACCGGCTTTCTGGGCATCGACTATCCGGCCTTGCTGGCAGCCGAACAGCTCCCGGCCTTGACGGAAACCGTCATGCTGGATCGCGATTTCGCGGCCTTTGTGGCCAGCGGGAACGGAGCCGCCGATCCCCAGGTTGACCAGGCGCTGGCCGGGCTAACGCCTGATCATATCTCTGACATCATGTTCACCAGTGGCACCACCGGGGTGCCCAAAGGCGTGCTGATGTCGCACGGCCGGATCCTGCCGCAAGTTGGTGTCTGGATCGGCAACACGGGTCTGGCCCAGGGCGAACGCTATCTGATTGCCAACCCGTTCTTCCATTCGTTTGGGATGAAAGTCGGCTGGGTCGCCTGTCTGCTGGCCGGCGCCGTGATGGTGCCAATGCCGCAATTTGATGTGGCCGAGGCGATCCGCCTGATCGAGCAGGAACGCATCGCCTTTCTGCCTGGCCCGCCAACAATCTTCCAGATGCTGCTGGCCGAGCGTGAGCAGCGTCCGTTTGATTGCTCATCGCTGCGTGGCGGCACCACCGGCGCCGCCACGGTGCCGCCGGTGCTGATCGAACGGATCCGCAGCGAACTGGGCATGGCCGATATCATTACCGCCTATGGCATGACCGAATGCGTCAACATCACATCGTGTCGCCCGGGTGATCCGGTGGAACTGATCGCCCAGACCTGTGGCGCGGCGATCCCGGGTAATGAGGTGATCATCGCTGACGAAGCGGGGCACGAGGTGCCGCGCGGGCAGACCGGCGAAATTCTGGTGCGCGGCACCGGGGTGATGCTGGGCTACCTTGATGATCCGGTGGC
>JBEEIN010000034.1:0-4168 GCA_041169825.1 Pseudomonadota bacterium | reverse complement strand
GGCTGGATCGAGCTAAAGCCGGGCCCGGTATCAGGGTGGACGATTGCCGGCGAATACGCGCTCTCGTTCTTCCTTTTCGACGCCTATTTCTACTGGTTGCATCGGCTGATGCACAAGGAGCCCTACTATTCCTGGGTCCACAAGCTGCATCACCGCTCCACGGCGCCAGTGCCGATTACCTCGTGGTCGATGAACCCGGTCGAGGGTGTGATCGAGGGTTTGTTCACGCCGCTGTTCATGGTGGTCTTCACCATCCACGAGGCGACCGTGCCATTCATCGTGCCGACCAGCATCCTGATGGGGCTATACGTACATTCCGGTTTTGAACTGCTGCCGCGCTGGTGGAACCGGACCTGGCTGACCAAGTGGTTCATCCCGGCCAGTTTCCACGACGAGCATCACCGCTATTTCACTGGAAACTTCGGCGGCTACACCACGATCTGGGACCGGCTATGCGGCACGATGCGGCCGAAGTACGAAGCGAATTTCGATGCGGCCTGTGTCAGGCGGGGTCGGAGACCTGCGGTCAAGCAAAACCAGCCAGCGCAATCGCTGCTGGATTGAAACGTGGTTCCGGCTTTTCTGTCAGGCCATTTGCAGTGCGTGCCAAGCTGCTCACTTGCGTTTCCGGGTATTGCCTGCCTTTGGAGTTCGGCTGCGCGCTGCACGTTTCACGAAGTCGAGGTTGGCCAGCCTTGCGGGATTGACCGAGCGACCTTGCCCATCTTTGCGCAGGCACAGCGGTTCTGATCGCTGCTTACTTGGCAGGATAGTTCAAGGCCAGCTTGGCAAAGAAGTCACCGAACATCAGGCGAGTGTCGATGTCCTTGTAAATGCGAATCCTGCGGCCCTCACTTCGGGGGCTGAAGGTACCGTCTTCGTTGAGCAGCGGGGTAATCACATCATCGAAGCGGCCAGCGCTGGTCCTGTCCCAGGTAGCAGATTTGCCGTCAAAGTTTGGCACCCAATCGGTAAGCGAAGTCAGGACGGCGAGTGGGCTGTCACCCAAGATCCAGGTTTCGCCTGTATTGAACTTGAATTTGTACTGGGACGGTATGTTTTTCGAGAATTCCGCAGCGACGCCAACGTACTTCTCGTAGAGCCATTTGCCGATCCGGCCGTGCGGAGCGACTTGGATCTGCAACTCGCTGCCTGAAACGCCACATGTCCAATAGACAGCCTGTGGTACCGTCCAGAACCGGACCTGCGTATCGTTGAACAGGAACCGCGCCGCATCCGGATCAATGCCAAAATTGTATTCGCGCGCCACGCCCGCCGGATAGGATCCGCCACCGATCCAGATCACGGTGATCCGTTCTGCCACCTTTGGTTCGATCATGATCGCGCTGGCCACTTCGGTAAGCCCGCCGCCAACCGCGACATAGAGGGGAAGCGTTGTATCAGTTCGCATTGCTTCGTCGATGATCGCCTGCACACCGGGCGATGCCTGTGCCTTCCTGTCTTTGCCAACGGGTGAAATGCTGCCGACATGGATCGGAACCCTTGAGCCCATCATGGCGGTTAATTCGCGACCGATCCTTGCCGCGGCTTCGGCGTCCTCGTGAGCGGCTCCGGCCCGCGAACCGACAATCGCGCGCAGCTCGGACGTAGTTGAAAGCGCGAGATGGACCGTGGCGAATAGCCCGTCGATGTCTCCGGCAAGATCGTTTATGTAGATGGTGCGGGAGCGCGGACCATAGAAGGAAGAAAACGGCTTCACCTTGCCGAATGCGGGGAATGCGGAGGCACCGGCCGCGAGCATCGCGGCCCCGCCAATCAGCTTGCGACGATCAAGATCCATAGCCAGGAACTCCCGGTTGTTCGTTCAGCGCAGTCATCAATTCCCCGACCGGATCTGTCACCGGACGATGACACGAGCGCGGTCGATATTGAAAAGCGGAGTGGTGGAGTCCTGTTCGCCCTCGCGCTGGCCGATCACCCGGAGCGTGATCACATATTCGCCCGCCGCCGGGAAGCTCACAGTCCGCCGCACCGAAATTCTGGCCTTCGGGTTGAGAAGTTTGATCGGCGGTTCGAATTTCTCGTCCGGCGCTCCCAGATACCAATCGTACTGGACGATCTTTCCTCGGCCGGGCGGCATTTCGATCCTGCCCATCAGGGTCACTGGTTGATTCACTTGTACCTCGGTCCGATCCCCGCCATTGACGGACAGCGTGACGGCCGGCTGATGTCCGCCGCGCGCCAATGCCGACGTGGGCAGCACAACCTGGTTCATCCGGTTGATTGCGTGGCGGGTCGATGGGCGCGGGGAGATCCCTTTTTCGGCCCAGTCGGCTAGATCGAGCAGCACTTGGTGCAAAGTCCCGCCGGTCGCTGCGGTCATCGTGCCGGTCTTGCCGGGCAGGCTGTCGAGGAACGTCCCGTGGAAGCCGTTTTCCTGATAGTACAGGCGGAACATCGCTTGTGCTTTCCTGGCACCCAGCGCCTTGTTTACCTGGCTGGCATAGAACCCGGCGACATAGGGATATGAGTTGCCATCCGACAGGTTTTCGAAGACGATCGTCTTCGTCTTCAACCGACCGCTCTGGGCGATGCCTCCCGCAGTGCGAACGTTGTTGAGCAGGGGAATGGCGATGGGCGTTGGCGGGCGCTGCAGGTACTTCGGCGAGCCATCGGCGTTCCGGTACTGGTTGTAGGCGGGGTTGCCGTTTTCAAGGATTGAATGCCGGGGATAGAAGGCAAGCGCGATAACATCCCGGTTGTCCGCCCTGACCTTGGCGCCGACCGTCAGCGCGGCGAGGACTGAGGCATTGTTCCTGCCTTCCCGAAGGCTGAACGTCATACCTTCGAGCTTGCCCGATAACGCAGGATCCTGCGCGTTTGCCAATGGTGTTACGCCGTCCGGGGCGAGGACCGTAAATTGAACGCCGTCGGAGCCAGTCGAACCGAACTTCGGCATGAAAGAGGCCTCGAACACGACCGCCGTTGGCGTTCCCGTCGCGTCTCTGGTGATGGATGCGATAGTGGCAACTCCGTCAACAAGCGCTGCTTTCACAAAGGCCGGGGGGGTGGCGCCTTCATAGCCGGGCCTGGTCCAGAAATCGGTCAGATAATCCGGATCCAGTTTCGGGATCGAGCCCATCCCCAGCATCGCGCCAGCCAGCGAGAAAGGCATGGTTTCAAGCACGTTGCGCGGGAAACCGGCGCCGAGCAGTTCGTTCAGTACCGCGCGTTCTTCGCCGGTCAGGCCAGCATATATGACCTGGCCGCTGCCCGGCGCGGCTGCCTCGGCAATGGCCTTGCGCTTCGCCTCGGGAATGGCGAGCGTGTAGAGCGCTCCCCATTGGAAGCTGTGCACGTTCAACCCATCGGTTGCGATAACGGCGGGTACAAGTCCGTCCCACACCCCCCTGGTTGCTTCGGCAGCCCCGATCGTCTGAACCGAGCCGCCGCTTTGACCATACATGTAGCCGTAGATGCGTTGCGCCGTGCCGTAGAACTTGCGGGCGTAGTTTTTTGCCAGCTTGGCCGCGGCGGCGGGCACCCTGTAGCCTGCGTCGGTGCTTCCGGGTGAAAGTCCGACAGTAAATCCTCCTCCGGTCTCAAATGCGAAGCGGGCATCCACCGTGTTGAGCATTTCGAAATCTAGCGGATAGGTCTGCTGGAAGAAGCGATGGCGGAAGTACTTCTTCTCCGGGAAACGCCAGACAACGCGGTGGCTGGCGGTGGTCGGGCTCTGGTTGATCCCCGCAGGCAGTTCATCCGGTTTGCGCCTTGCCGGGAAGTGGCTCCTTACCTCGGTGTACGCCAGGAATGTGCCATCCGGCAGCCTCAGCGTCTTCTCCTCGGTGCTGTCGATCACCAGCGTGGCTGAATTGTAATCGGGATCGATGCACTCGGCATCTACCGCAATTGCCGGTTCGATGCCGCCAAACAGTGGTTCTTCAACGACCCTGCATTCGGCAGCGGACACTGGAACCGAAGCAAGCCAGGACAAGGCGACGGCCGCTGCAGAGAGAGTTCTGGCACTGCTGTTATGTGCCTTTGACCCAGGAAAACGAGCTGGTCGATGCTTCAAGGTGCTCATGTCACTGACGGCTTTTATTACGGGCAAAAGGTTTCGCATCGGAGGATCGGCAAATGCCATGCCGGCACGAAATGGAATTGGTCCCGCCGTGCAGTTGAAGCCCGCTCCCGCGCCAGGAAA
>JBEEIN010000033.1:0-2817 GCA_041169825.1 Pseudomonadota bacterium | reverse complement strand
GTGACCCGTGGCCCTGGGGCGACCAATGCCAGTATCGGTGCCCACGTCGCCTTTCAGGATTCGCAACCGATGCTGCTGTTCATCGGCGATGTCGATCGCGGGATGAAGGATCGCGAAGGTTTTCAGGAAGTCGATTTCGGCACCATGTTTGCGCCGCTCGCGAAACTGGTCCTGCGGATCGACGATCCCAAGCGGATCCCGGAATACATCGCTCGCGCCTGGGCGACGGCGCTGGCAGGCCGCCCCGGCCCCGTCGTGATCGCCCTGCCCGAGGACATGTTGCTTGAGGAAGTGACTGGCATCGCCGCCCGACTGGCGATCACCCGACCTGCCCAAGCTGTCTGTCCTGACGCGATGGGCGCACTGATGCGGATGCTGGAAGAAGCTTGCGCTCCCGTTGCGATTGTCGGTGGGGCCGGTTGGCACGCAAAAGCCCGCAAGCACTTTACCAGCTTTGCCGAGCGGATCGGTCTGCCGGTCGCCGGTGCGTTCCGACGGCAGGATGCGGTGCCGAATTCAAGCGAGGTTTGGGCGGGTAACCTTGGCTATGGGCCCAATCCTAAACTGGTGGAGCGGATAAAGCGGGCTGATCTGGTGCTGGTGGTGGGCGCGCGCTTGGGCGAAGCCACGACTGACAGCTACACGCTGATCACACCAGAGCATCCCGGCCAGATCGTGGTCCATGTCCATCCCGATCCGGCCGAACTGGGCCGGGTTTACCGTCCCGATCTGGCAATCTGTGCCGACATGGCGGAGTTCGCCGAAGCGGCCGATCTTTGGGACGACGACATTGTCCCATTCGATGCCGGCCGGGAAGCGCACAAGGAATGGCTTGCGTGGTCTAGTCCCCAAGCCAACGGGCATAAGCTCGACATGGGCCAGGTCGTCGGAACCATGCGGCGTGAGCTACCGGACGATGCTATCATCTGTAACGGCGCGGGCAACTTCTCGGGCTGGTGGCACCGCTATTGGCACTACAATGGCTTCCCAAGCCAGCTTGCGCCGACCGCTGGGGCGATGGGATATGGCGTTCCGGCGGCCGTCGCCGCAGCCAAGCGCCACCCTGAACGCACCGTCGTTGCCCTGGCGGGCGATGGCGATTTCCTGATGAACGGCCAGGAACTGGCAACCGCGGTGCAGTATGGCTGTGATTTGCTGGTCGTGCTGGTCGATAATGGGGCCTACGGGACGATCCGGATGCACCAGGAGCGCGAGTTTCCCGAGCGCGTCTCTGGCACAACCTTGCACAACCCCGATTTTGCCGCCCTCGCTCGGGCCTATGGCGGTTGGGCGCAGCGGGTCGAATCAAATGCTGATTTTGATACCGCGCTGGCCGAAGCCAAGGATCGGAAGGGCCTACGGCTATTGCACCTGGTGATTGATATCGAACAGCTCAGCGCCGGTGGCGCCAGCGTGTCGGGGTTGCGGGCGAAAGCTAAGGGCTAAGCGGCGCCAGCAAGCTTGAGAATATGCTCCCACTCCGACTGCTTTACTGCCGAAACGGATAGCCGGAACTTGGTTAACAGATCCATGTCTGCAAGCGCCGGATCAGCCTTGATCTCTTTCAACGTAACCGGACGGTTCAGTTTACGCACTGGCTTCAGTTTCACGGCTGACCAGCGCCCTGTATCGTCAGTCGGATCAGGGATGTTGGAGGCGGTAATTTCGGCAATTCCAACGATTTCCACACCGATATTCGAGTGATAAAAGAAGGTCAGATCGCCGGGTTGCATGGCGCGCAGATTGTTGCGAGCGGTGTAATTGCGAACCCCGTCCCAGGTCCCCTCCCCTTCCGCAACGAGATCATCCCAACTGTAAACATCTGGTTCCGATTTCATCAGCCAGTATGATTTGATTTTGGTCATGCCAGAACTCGCGAAAGAGGTTATGGCGCGGCCCATTGCATCAGAATCTCGAAAGCGTCCACTCCATGTCCCTGACTTCCCTCCCCGTCCTGTCGCTAAACATGCCCAAGGCAGAATTTGCCCAGGCCATTGGCGAGAGCTTTCGGACCTTTGGCTTCGCAATGGTCAAGGACTTCGCGATCGACCGGAACCTTATCGATCAGGCGTGGAAGCTATCGGAAGAGTTCTTCGCCCTGCCCGAAGACGAAAAGCGCAGCTATCACAATCCGGCCATTTCAGGCGCGCGTGGCTATACGCCGTTCGGGGTCGAGATTGCCAAGGATGCCAAGCACCACGATCTGAAGGAATTCTGGCACGTTGGCCGCGATTTGCCCGAAGGCAGCCCACTGGCTGACGCTTCGATGCCGCCAAACGTCTGGCCGCAGCGCCCCGCAGGCTTCAAGGACGTGTTCTCAGAGCTCTACCGCCAGTTTGACCAGACTGGCGCCGCCATCCTTTCCGCAATTGCCCTCTATCTCGGTCTTGATGAGCATTGGTTCGACCAGGGCATTGAGGATGGAAACTCGGTCATGCGGCTGCTGCATTACCCGCCGCTGCCCAATCTGGAAGGCGAAGCCATCCGCGCCGGGGCCCACGGTGACATCAACCTGATCACCCTGTTGTTGGGTGCCGAGGAAGCCGGTCTGGAACTCCTTTATCAGGGCAAGGAGTGGATCAGCGCGTCACCGCCGGAAGGGGCAATGGTAATCAATGTCGGCGATATGCTGGAGCGACTGACCAACCATTTCCTGCCGTCGACAATCCACCGCGTCCGCAACCCGAACCCCGAACGCGCGGCCTTTAGCCGGTATTCGATGCCGTTCTTCCTGCACCTGCGCAGCGATTTTCCGATCAAGACCCTGCCGCAGTGCATTTCGGCCGAAAACCCCGATCGATATCCCCAGCCCATCAC
>JBEEIN010000032.1:0-14044 GCA_041169825.1 Pseudomonadota bacterium | reverse complement strand
TGGCGCACCCGACAGGATTCGAACCTGTGACCTCTGCCTTCGGAGGGCAGCGCTCTATCCAGCTGAGCTACGGGTGCCGAAGCAGGGCGAGCGGTTAGCAGCACGGCGGCGCTTGCGCCAGAGCAATTTGGTTCGGGACTGTCCCGCCCGCCCAATTAGCGATTTGGCAAGGCCGCCGCGCTATGGGTGGAGGCCATGAACGCCTACTCATCTTCCTTCGCCGGGCCGACCGCGCCATCGCCCGGGATCTTGCCGGGTTCGGGCCGTGCCGATTTTGGTCAAGCCTCTGCCAATGCCATGAGCATGAAGTGGGCCGCGCTGCACGATGCCGCTGAAGTTGTCGCCATGCTGGCCGGGGTTACAGCGGAACCGACGCGGGCCGAGGTCCGCAACTTTCCGGCCACCATGCGCGATGCGGGTGGCTGGCGCCGCTCCATGGCCGAGCAGGGCGTGGCCGACATCGGCGCGATAATGGAGCCCGGCATCGCCGCGCTGCTGGCGGTCCAGGCGCGGGGAGCCAGTCCGGCGGCCCCGGCGATAGCCCTGTGGCAAGAATTTCTGGCTGCGCGCAACGCCCTGATGGCACTCGTCCCGCCAGCGGAGGAGCCGGTGACGGCCCGCCGCTTTACCTGACAGCTTGCGCGGTTCTCGGTATGTTCTTATGATCCGGGAATGACTGTTGCACCGATTCCCGTGGTTGATGCCGATCTGAAAGCTGCCCAGGCCGTTGCCCGCGGCATCTGTCGCCTGTTCGCGCGCAACGATATCTGGTGCCTCTCCGAAATGCCGCTGCGTTCGAACCGTCGCGCCGACCTGATGGGGATCGACGCCAAGGGCCATCTGGTGATCGTGGAGATCAAGGTCAGCAAGGCGGATCTGATGGGCGATGCCAAGTGGACCGACTATCTGGATCATTGTGACCGGTTCTATTGGGGCCTGGCTGCACATCTCGATCGCGCCTGCATGGAAACCGAGGCGTTCCTGCCGGATCGCTGTGGGCTGATCGTGGCGGATGGTTATGATGCGGAGATCCTCCGCCCCGCGCCCACCGTTGCGCTGAATGCGTCGCGCCGCAAGGCCGAGGTTGAGCGGCTCGCCCGCGCTGCGCTGCGCCGCCAGCAGGGATTTGTCGATCCCGGCCTCACCGCCTGGAGCTAGCGCCGCAGGGGCAGCTGGCGGAGGATCGCCTGCTTGCCGCGCGCAGACAGTCGGGGCCAGTCGGCGATCTCCTCAATCGTCCGCTTGCAACCCAGGCACCAGCCAGTGGCCTGATCAATCTGGCAGAGTCCGGTGCAGGGGGATTCCGGGCCGGTCATGGCCCGGCCTCAGCGTTTTACAGCCGGCTCGCGTGACAGCCGCGTCATCAGCAGGGCCGCGCGCTTGGCTTGGCGCCACAGACTGGGCACGTCGACCGTTTCGGCAGCGGTATGGTCGCCCTCGCTGGCGGGACCCAGGCCGACCAGGCTGTCAACGTCGGCCGCAACAAAGCTGATATCGCCCGCCCCGCGCTTGAGCGGGTCAAGCGCGGCCATCTCGGGCAGGCCAAGCGTCGCGTTGACGCCGTTGAGCTTGTCGAGCAGCGCCCGGTTGCCCGGGGTCGGTGCCATCGGCGGATACTTGTCTTCGAACACCAGCTTGGCTTCGCCGCCATTGAATGGACGGGCGACAATCTCGCGCATTTTCGCGGCGGTCCGGTCAATCGATTCGCGGCTCAGCGCGCGGACGTCGCCCATGGCCACGGCCACGGCCGGAATGATGTTGGTCTTGCCGGTCGCTTCGGCATTGGCGCCACTTTCGGCAATCGCCGCGCTGGCCCCGCCGGCGATCATCCCGACGTTGAAGGTCAGGTTCGGTTCGGGCAGCTCCTTGCGGAAAGCGGCGAGGATTGCCGCGAGCGGATAGATCGCGCCTTCGCCCGCGGCGGCCGAGAAGATCCCGCTTGAATGGCCGCTGCGGGCCGTCACGGTTACGGTCCAGTTGCCGGCCGAGCGCCGCGCGATCGAGCCCATGTCGTTGCCGTTGTCGCGGGCCAGGCCTTCGAAGTCGAGCGCGGCATCGGCGCGTTTGCCGGCGGCAATCAGGTCGGCGCGGGCAATCGACAGCGGCAGGCCAGCCTCTTCCTCATCCCCGGTCAGGACCACTTCGATATTGGCGTTCTTGAGCGTCCCTGCCTTGTGCATGGCCCGCAGTGCAGCCAGCATCGCAATGACCCCGCCCTTGTCATCGGCGGCGCCAGGGCCCTTGACCTTGTCAGTCCCGACCCGCTCAAACTTCTGGAACGGGTGATCCAGCTCGAACACCGTATCGAGATGGCCGATCAGCAAGAGCCGCTTGGTGCCCTTCTTACCTTTATGCTCGGCAATGAAGTGCCCCGCCCGGCCCACTGCCGCCTGATCGACCCAGCGCACGGTAAAGCCCAGCGCCTCAAACTCTGGCACCAGCATGTCGTGAACGGCGCGCACGCCTTTCAAGTTGCGGGTGCCGCTGTTCTGGTTGACCAGTTTTTCCAGCAGATCGAGGTGGCGCGTCTGCTCGGCATCAACCGTGGCGATCATCGCCTGCTCCGCCTTGCTCGGCGGCGTGGCGAGGGCCGGGGTGAAAGAGGATGCGGCGATCAGCGCGGCAGGCGCAAGCAGGTATCGGGTCAGCATGGCCGCACCCTGCCAAAGCGCCGCCCCTGGGGCCAGTGTAATTTTGTTGCTTTTTGGAGCAACGTGCACTAGAACCCTGTCTTGCAATCGGCGCGCGGGCCTTGATCCGCCGCAGTTCCGGCAGCGTGACGTCACCGTTTCAGCGGAAGACTTGCCCGAACGTACGATCGCCGCATTCGCTGAAGCTTCCTTTTTCACGCAGGGTCGCATCGAACGACACCTTGCTTCGCAAGACGGGACGATTCCGTCTGCGCCGCTTCATATTGAAGAGACTTTCATGACCTATTTTACCGACCTTGGCCTGGCCGAGCCGCTGATCCGTGCGCTTGAGACCAAGGGCTATGCCGACCCTACCCCGATCCAGCGCCAGTCGATTCCCGCGCTGCTGGAGGGCCGTGACCTGTTGGGCATTGCCCAGACCGGCACCGGCAAGACCGCGGCCTTCTCGCTGCCCTCGCTGCACCGCCTGGCCGCCAACCCCAAGGCACGCAGCAATGCCTCGTGCCGGATGCTGGTGCTTTCGCCGACCCGCGAACTGGCTGCCCAGATCGCCGAGAACATGCGCGGCTATGCCAAGTACCTGAACCTCTCGGTCCAATGCGTGTTCGGCGGGATCCCCGTCGGCAAGCAGGCCCGCGCACTGGTGCCGGGCTGCGACATCCTGGTGGCCACGCCCGGACGCCTGCTCGACCTGATCGACCAGCGCGCCCTGACGCTGCGCAATGTCGAGATCTTCGTGCTCGACGAGGCCGACCAGATGATGGACCTGGGCTTTATCGTACCGTTGAAGCGCGTGGCCAACCTACTCCCCAAGGAACGCCAGAGCCTGTTCTTCAGCGCGACCATGCCCAAGGCGATTGCCGATCTGGGCAAGCAGTTCATTTCCAACCCGGTGCGGGTTGAAGTGACGCCGCAGGCGACCACGGCCGAGCGGGTCGAACAGTACGTGACCTTCCTCAACCAGGCTGAAAAGCAGGCGCTGCTCTCGCTGCGGCTGCGTGACGGTCTGGCCGATGGCTCGATCGACCGGGCGCTGGTCTTTACCCGGACCAAGCACGGTGCCGACCGCGTGGTGCGCCACCTGACCACGGCCGGCGTCAACGCCGCCGCGATCCACGGCAACAAGAGCCAGGCCCAGCGCACCGCCGCGCTGCTCGCCTTCCGCAAGGGCAGCACCCCGGTGCTGGTCGCGACCGACATTGCGGCGCGCGGGATCGACGTCAGCGGCGTCAGCCACGTGTTCAATTTCGAGCTGCCCAACGTGCCCGAGCAATATGTCCACCGCATTGGTCGCACCGCGCGCGCCGGGGCGGACGGGATCGCGCAGAGCTTCTGTGCGCCGGATGAGAAGGCCTATCTCAAGGACATCGAACGGCTGACCGGGGTCAAGCTTGATCCGATGCCGCTGCCCGAGGATTTCCAGAAGGAAGCCGCGCGTCTGCCGCTGCCCAGCCGCAAGCCGGCCGAGGCCGAACAGGATGCCCGGCGCGAGGAACGTGATGCCCGCGGCCGCGGCGGCCAGGGCAAGCGCAACAATGGCCGGAACAACAACCGCAGCCCCGGCGGCCAGAGCCGCGATGGGCAGAGCCGCGACCAGCACCACCGCAACGAGCGCGTGCGTCAGGAATGGGCCCCGCGCGAACAGCGTGGGCCGGTGTTCAACCCGCTGGCAGCCGAAGAACGTGAGGCCCGCGAATTCGGCGTGATGCCCAAGGCCGGTGCCAAGACCGCCGACCGCCGTCCAGCTGGCCAGGGCGAACGCCGCCAAGGCCCCCAGGGTGACCGTCGCCCGGTTCGCCAGGGTGAGCGTCGTGACGGGCCGCAGGGCGAACGCCGCGGTCAACCTCAGGGGGAACGGCGCGGCGCACCGCAAGGTGAGCGCCGCCACGCTCCGCAAGGGGATCGTCGACCGGGTGGTGATCGCCGCGAAGGTGGGCAAAACCGGGGCGGCCAGTTCCGCGGCCGGGGTCGCAGCGCAAGCTAAGGCTGGCGCTGCGAATCGCGGCGCGGCATAAGGCGCTGTGATGCAGGGTCTGACTGGTCCGGGATGGCAAGCCGCCGCATGGTCGGCCGGCGCGATGACGGTGATCGTCGCGCTGCGCTATCTGCTGACCAGCGGCGCCTTTGCCTGGGCCACGGGCAAAGTGCGGCCCGGGCTCTATCGCGGGCTCGACAGCCAGATCCGCAAGGAGATCGGCTGGTCGCTGGGTTCGGCCGCGATCTATGGCATTCCCGCCGGGATCGTCGCCTGGGGTTGGCAGCAGTTCGGCTGGAGCCGGATCTACACCGACTTTGCCGATTACCCGCTGTGGTACGCGCCGCTATCGGTGCTGTTCTACCTGTTTGCTCATGATACCTGGTTTTACTGGACCCATCGCTGGATGCACCGGCCCTGGCTGTTTCGCCGGGCCCATGCCGTCCATCATGCCAGCCGCCCGCCAACCGCCTGGACCGCGATGAGCTTTCACCCCTGGGAAGCGGTCACTGGGGCCGTGGTTATCCCGGCGCTGGTTTTCCTGATCCCGATCCATATCGCCCTGCTGGGACTGGTCCTGGGGATCATGACCCTGATGGGCATCACCAACCATATGGGCTGGGAGCTGTTCCCCGCCCGGCTTGTTCACTCGCGCTTAGGGGGATGGCTGATAACGGCCAGCCACCACCAGCGGCATCACGAGAACTATCAATGCAATTACGGCCTCTATTTTCGCGTCTGGGACCGGCTGTGCGGCACGGATCGCGGCCTATCCTCGCTTTAGCTCTGGCAGCACCGCTCATTGCCGCAGCGGCACCCCCGCTGACTGCGGTGAGCGTGGTCGTGACCGGCCTGCGCAATACCAAGGGACAGGTTCTGGCCTGCCTCACCGCTGTGCCAAAAAGCTTTCCCGATTGCCGCAAGGATCCCGCCGCCAAGCAGGTGATCGTGCCGGCCGCCGCCACAGTGCAGATCAGCTTCGGGGCAGTGCCCGCCGGGCGGTATGCGATTTCGTTGATCCACGACGAGAACGCCAACCGGAAAATGGATATGGCCCTGATGGTGCCGAAAGAGGGCTACGGCTTTTCCCGGGATGCGCCGGTAAGAATGGGGCCGCCGAAGTTCGATCAGGCTGCATTTGACGTCAGTGGCCCCGCAATCGAGCAAAAGGCCCGGATGCGCTACCTTTTCTGAAACCTGGCGATCCCGCTCCCATACCGTTCGCGAGCTTGGCGAGGACGCCAATCGACCGGGCGCAACTTAACGGTAAATTTACCATGTTGCGCGAGAAACCCCCAGATAGGCACACAGCTGGGGTAGCCACATGGATACGTTTCGGGGCAATTTTTCGGACCGGGCCGCAAGCGACGATGACTGGGTCGACCGCGACCATGCCGAGGATCAAGTGGCGAGCGAACCGCCGCCGAACCCGATCGGGCAAGACGAGCGCCGCATGCAGGTGCGCGCCTATAACCACTGGGCCAGCCTGCTGGGTGACCGCACCTTTCCTTCGATCGAGGATCTGGAACCGGACCTTCTCCCCGATTTCGGGCCTTACAGTGTGCTGCTGGACTTCACCGGTGGAATTGAGAGCCCCGCGATCCGCCACCTTGGCGCGGCCCTGGCCCATGAATGCGGGACCGATGCGCGGATCGCGACGTTGGCCGATGTTCCCGGCCGCTCGCTGCTGTCGCGCATCACCGATCACTATATGCAGATCCTCGCCAACCAGGCGCCGATCGGGTTCGAGGCCGAATTCGTCAATCAGCGCGAAGCGACGATCCTCTACCGCGGGATCCTGCTGCCCTTTTCGAGCGACGATGACACCATCGATTTCATTTATGGTGTGATCAACTGGAAGGAACTGGTCGACCAGCAGACCAGCGAAGCCCTGTTGCAGGAGATCGACCGGGCGCTGGAAACCCGCGGACCCGACCATCGTCACGATGAACTGACCGACTGGGCCGATGGTCCGGCCGATGCCATGCGCAGCAATGTGCCTGCTGACGAGGGCATTCTTGACCTGGGCGCATTTCCCAACGACGACGATGGCCTGCTGGCATTCCCGGAACCAGACCTTGGTGAGAGTGACGCGGCAATCGACCTTGCCTGGATCGAACCTGCCAGCGCCCCGGAAATAATGGGCCTGTTCGACTGGCTGAGTTCTGCCCGGCAGCTGGCCGCAGCAGCACGCGGCAGCGAAGACCGGACGCGCCAGGCACTCTACGCAGCAATCGGCCAGGCCTATGACTTTTCGCTCGCCGCCGCAGCGGCCCCAGATGAGTTCAACCAGCTGCTGGCAGACCATGGCCTGACCATGCAGGACCGTGCCCCGATGACGCCGGTTGTGAAGCTGGTGTTCGGCGCTGACTACGACAAGACCCGCCTGACCGAATATGCCACGGCCTTGAGCCATGCCCACCGTATAGGCATCGTGCGCGGGCAACTGGGCCAATACCTTGCGCAGGCTCCGGGCGGACTGAAAGGTCTGGTGACCGAGGAGCGCCGCGCCAAGCGCTCCGAAGCGGGCGCGGATCTGGCTGAACGCAGCACCCCGCGCGAGGCCCTGGCCCGCAAGCTGCGCAAGCTGGAGGCCCATCCGCTTGCCGCCGTACCCGCCGAAGGCGCCGAGTTCACGGTGCTGGTGGCGCGTCGCCTCGCCGATGGGCAGGTGGTGCTGCTGGGAGAAGTGGCCGACGATATGCCCTTGCTGGCGCGCGCAGCCCGCAAGCTGCTGGTCTGAGTCACCCTTTGCCTTGATGGCGCGCGGGGCACCGTGCCGAAGGGCATGGCGCCCTTCGCTTTTGCCCGCTAGATCACCCCCATGGTGATGATCGCGAAAGGCAAGCGCATGGGCTGGATCGGCTGGACGGCAACCGTCCTGCTATTGCTGGCTGCAATTTTGTTCGGAGGCTGGCGCTATGCTCATGCCACCGGGGCAGTCGGGCTGCTTGACCTGGCAGACCAGACCGTTGGCGGGACTGACGGAACCCAAGCGGTCGCCACCGGCCTGCGCTATGGGCCCTTGCCCGCACAGCGGCTGGACATTGTCGCTCCGACCACACCGGGGCCGCATCCGGTCCTGATTTTCATCCACGGCGGGGCCTGGAATTCCGGCCGGCCCGAAGACTATCACTTCATCGGCCGCACCTTTGCGCGCGCGGGTTATGTCGTGGTCCTGCCCGGTTACCGGCTGGTGCCCGATGGCGTCTATCCGCATATGCTGGAAGACGGGGCGAAAGCCGTGGCTTGGACGGCGCAGAACATTGCCCGATTTGGCGGCGATCCCGATCAGGTGGTGCTGATGGGGCACTCGGCCGGGGCTCACACCGTGGCGATGCTGGGTCTGGAGCGCCAGTGGCTGGGCCGCGAAGGCCTGCCTGACGGGTTTGTAAAGGGCGTTGTCGGGCTGTCCGGGCCCTATGACTTCTATCCCTTCACCTCGGATTCTTCGCGCGCCGCCTTTGGCCATGTCACCGATCCCAGCCTGACCCAGCCGATCACCTTTGCGCGCGGGGATGCACCGCCGATGCTGCTGTTGACCGGCGATGCCGATACCACAGTCAAACCCCGCAACAGCAAGGTCCTGGCCAAGGCGCTGACCGATCGCGGGGGCCGGGCCGAGCTGGTGGTTCTGCCCGGCGTTGACCATTCCGGTCCGGTGCTCAAGCTCGCCCAACCCTTTGCCCGCGACACCAGCGTGAGCGCGCCGGTGCTGCGCTTTCTTGCCAGTCTGCACCGGTCTTCAGCGCCGGTTCAGGCGGCGGCAGAGTAAACACTGCCCATGCGCATCGTGCCCCGCCTGCTTGCTCTGATCGCCGCGCTGGGGCTGATCGCCCAACCGGCGGCGGCACAGTCGATCCTGCGCGATGCCGAAACCGAGGCCCTGTTGCATGACATGGCCGCCCCGCTGATTACGGCGGCAGGGCTTAATCCCAACAATGTCGACGTGGTGGTGATCAACGATTCCTCGCTCAATGCTTTCGTGGCGGGCGGGCAGGTGGTCTATATCCATTCCGGCCTGCTTAATGCGGCCAGCACGGCCAATGAGGTCCAGGGCGTCATCGCTCACGAATTGGGCCACATCACCGGCGGTCATGTGATCAGCGATGGCGGCAGCAAAGCGGCGGGTAACATCAGCATCCTGTCCTTGCTGCTTGGCGCGGCCGCGGCTGCAGCCGGAGCGGGCGACGCAGCCATCGGCGTGATCATGGCCGGTCAGCAGGCAGCGCTTGGCAAGTACCTCGCTTTCAGCCGCAGCCAGGAATCGACTGCTGACGCGGCCGGTGCCCAGTTCCTGTCAAAGGCCGGGATCAGCGGGCGTGGGTCGGTCGAGTTCTTCAAGAAGCTCCAGAACATGGAGTTTCGCTATGGCTATACCCGCACGCCCGATAACGAATTCTATCGCACCCACCCGATGACCGGGGATCGCATCGCCACCCTGCAGGACACCTATGAGCGCGATCCGGCCTGGAACGCCCCGCTCGATCCCAAGCTGGAGGCCCGCTTCCAGCGCGCCAAGGCCAAGCTGTTTGGCTATCTGGGTGAACCCGCCCAGATCATGCGGACCTATCCCGAGACCATGACCGACGTGCCGGCGCGCTATGCGCGGGCCTATGCGTTCCACCGCCAGGCCTTCCCGGACAAGGCCCTGGCTGAGACTGACGCCCTCCTCGCCAAGGCCCCCAATGACCCCTATTTTCTGGAGCTCAAGGGCCAGATCCTGCTCGAAACCGGCAAACCTGCCGAAGCGCTCGACACCCTGCGCCGGGCAACCGAACTGTCGGGCAACCAGCCGCTCATCGCCACGACCTTTGGCCATGCGCTGATCGCGACCGAGAATCCCAAGAACTTTACCGAGGCGGAACAGGTCCTCAAGAACGCGGTCGCACGGGATCGGGAAAATCCCTTCGCCTGGTACCAACTGGGCGTGGTCTATGCCGCCAACGGCGATATGGCCCGGGCTCATCTGGCCAGCGCGGAACAGCAGGTGATGAACTGGCAGATGCCGCAAGCCTTGCGCAGCGCGGAAGCGGCCGAGGCGCAGCTTCCCAAAGGAACACCCGATTGGCTTCGCGCCCAGGATATTGCCATGCAGGCGCGGGCAGAGATTGAACGGGCGCAGAAACGCAAGTAGGTCGGCCGTCATGGCTGAAACCGAACCCAAGACCCGCTCGCCGTGGGTAATCCTCGCGCTGATCATCGTTGCCCTGATCGGCGGCTTGGGCGGCTGGCTGCTCGGCTCGCGCCAGCAGCCGACCGATCGGAAGGCCATCGAGGACATCGTCCGCAACTACATTCTCGAACATCCGGAAGTGTTGCCGCAAGCGATCCAGCGACTGGAGGCTCGCGAAAACGGCAAGCAGGTTGCCAGCGCCGGCAATGCCCTGACAGCCCCCTTCCCCGGTGCGGTGCTGGGCAATCCCAATGGCGCGATCACCCTGGTCGAATTCACCGACTATGCCTGCGGCTATTGCCGCGCCTCTGTGCCAGAGGTTGAAGCACTGATCGCCGCGAACCCCGACTTGAAGGTGGTGATCCGCGAACTGCCAATCCTGTCCCCCGCCAGCACCGAGGCAGCGCGCTGGTCACTCGCCGCCGCAGAGCAGGGCAAGTTCGCCAAGTTTCACAAGGCCATGTTTGCCGCTGGCCGCCCGGCGGCGGACACAATCGAGGCCGCCGCTCGCCAAACCGGGCTGGACCTTGATCGCGCCCGCAAGTTCATCGGCGATCCGCGCGTCGAAGCGGAGATTCGCCAAAACCTGAGTTTCGCGCAGCAGCTGCGCATCAATGGCACGCCCAGCTGGGTGATCGGCGAGCAGCTGATGGCTGGCGCGGTGGGCCAACAGGCCCTGCAGCAGGCGATCGACGCGGCCAAGGCTGCGCCGAAGCGCTAGGACCTATTCCGCCAGCTTGGCGTACATCGAGTTGATCGGGCGGGCCATGACCCGGCGCAGCATCGGCTCGAAGAATTCCAGCGGCTCGCTCTGGTAATCCGGGTCGAAAGCCGCCTGGTCATACTTCTCGCAGAACTCGGCACAGGCATCGAAATAGGGATTGCCGCGGAAGCGTTCGCGAATGTCCCGGTCCATGCCGACGTAGTGGAAGTAGTAGTGCCCCTGGAAGGCGCCGTGGTTCTGGCAAATCCAGTGGATCTCTTCCGAAACGAACGGCTTGATGATCGATGCGGCAACTTCGGGATGATTGTAGGTGCCCAAGGTATCGCCGATGTCATGCAGCAGGGCCATGATCACATAGGCCTCGTCCCGCCCATCCCGATGCGCGCGGGTTGCGGTCTGGAGCGAGTGCTGCAACCGGTCGACCGGAAAACCGCCAAAATCGCCATCAAGCAGCTTCAGGTGAGCCAGCACGCGATCCGGCAGGTCCCTGGCAAAGGCCATGTACTCGCTCGAGATCAGCGACCAGTCTTCCTGAGTGCCTTCGGTCATCGCCCGAAACTTGGCGCGCTCGTGGCTGCCGTGCTGGATGGGGCTGTCGATATCGGCCATTTGTGCTCTCCCGTTTGGCATCAATGCTAATCCAAACACCGGCCCTGCGCAAAACATTCGCGAGGGCCGGTCTTTTTCTGCTAAGCTCTCTGTCATGGCCGTGCTGCCCTTCCGTCCGACCCCCTTTTTCGCCAACAAGAACCGGGCTTTCTGGCGCCTGCAGGCTGCCGGTTGGGGCGGTGCCATGCTGCTGCGCGCGATGTCGGGCATCGCCAATGGGGTTGAGCTCAGCTATCTGGTCCTCGTCCTGATCTCGACCGTGACCGGTTTTTCGATCACGCTGATTCTCTCGGTCATCTACCGCCAGTTGATTAACCGTCGCCCCCTGGTGACCTGGGGCGTAACCGCGCTGGTCCTGCCGATCGCCGTGGGTCTGTACGTCTTCGTCGATGCCTGGGTTTCGGCGCTCTACTATGCCGATGATACCGCGGGGGTCGCATCGCGCTTCATCGGCCTGTTCTATATTGGCCTGACCCTGCTGGGGGCCTGGTCCGCGCTCTATTACGCGATCAACTTCTTCCTGCAGATCGAGGAACAGAATGACCAGCTGATCCAGCTGGAGAACCAGGCGACCCAGGCCCAGCTGGCCATGCTGCGCTATCAGCTGAACCCGCACTTCCTGTTCAACACGTTGAACTCGATCTCTACCCTGGTGCTGCTGAAACAGACCGAGCCGGCCAACGCCATGCTCAGCCGGCTATCCTCGTTCCTGCGCTATACGCTGGTCAACGAACCAACCGGGCGCGTGACCGTGGCGCAGGAAATCGAGACGCTCAAACTGTACCTCGAGATTGAGCGGATGCGGTTCGAAGAGCGGCTGCGTACCTGCTTCAAGATCGATCCGGCGGCCGAGGCGGCCCTGCTGCCCTCGCTGCTGCTGCAGCCGCTGGTCGAAAACGCGATCAAGTATGCGGTCAGCCCCCAGGAAGCCGGAGCCGAGATCACCATTGCGGCGCAACTCATCGGACCGAACCTTCGCATCGTCGTCTCGGACACCGGGCCGGGATTGCAAAACCCCGGCAACGACAACAGGTTTGCCGGCGTGACGTTCGACGGCGGGGAACAAGTTTCAACCGGAGTGGGCTTAGCCAATATCCGCGACCGGCTGGCTCAGGCCTACGGTGAAATGCACCGCTTCGAAACCATGGAACCCCCGGAAGGTGGCTTTGCCGTACTGATCGAAATTCCTTTTGAGCGGCGTGAGCCCGCCGCCGTTCCCGCCGCGTCGCGCACCCCCGCGCTGGCCGGCTGACCCAGTCAAGGACCGACCCATGACCATCCGCACGATCCTGGTCGATGATGAAAAGCTGGCCATCCAGGGCCTGATGCTCCGCCTTCAGGCCTTCCCCGATGTCGAGATTATCGACACCTGCTCCAACGGGCGGGAAGCCATCCGCAAGATCAAGACCGAAAAGCCGGACCTCGTTTTCCTCGACATCCAGATGCCGGGATTTGACGGGTTCAGCGTGGTCAAGGGCGTGATGGAAATCGAACCGCCGCTGATCGTCTTCGTCACCGCTTATCAGGAACACGCCGTTCGCGCGTTTGAGGCCAATGCCGTCAATTACCTGATGAAGCCGGTCGACGAGGACAAGCTGGCCGACACGCTTGAGCGCGTCCGTCAGCGTCTGGCTGAGAAGCGCTCGGCCGAAGAGGCGGAGAAGCTCAAGAACGTGCTGGCCGAAGTGGCGCCCGATGCGATGGAAGCCATGCCGGACGAAGGCGAACCCGCGGCTGCCCGCTATGAACGGCTGATCAACATCAAGGACAAGGGCCAGATTTTCCGCGTCGATGTCGATTCGATCGAACGGATCGAGGCGGCGGGCGATTACATGGTGATCTACACCGCCGACAACAGCCTGATCCTGCGCGAAACGATGAAGGATCTGGAGCGCCGCCTTGATCCGCGCGTGTTCCAGCGCGTTCACCGCTCGTGGATCGTCAATCTCAACCAGGTTCGCCAGGTCAAGCCGCACACCAATGGCGAATGCTTCCTCGTGCTGGAAAGCGGCGCCGACGTGAAGGTAAGCCGCTCCTACCGCGATGTTGTTGCCCGCTTCGTGCACTGAGGATCAGGCATTGGGGGGCTGGCATATCGCGGGGTTTGACCTCGACGCATTCGTCCGCATGACGCTGGACGAGGACCTTGGCTTTGGCCTGCCGGGCGGTGGCCATGACGTGACCAGCGAAAGCGTTATTCCCGCCGATGCCCGGTTTGCCGGGGTGATGGACAGCCGCGATGCAATCACCGTGGCCGGCTTGCCCATTGCCGAGGCATTCTTTCGCGCACTCGATCCGGACATGGTCATCGAAGTGCTGGTGAAAGAGGGTGCACAGGTCCCCGCCGGGACTGACCTGATGCGCCTTTCGGGCAATGCCCGCGCCATGCTGACGGCCGAGCGGTCGGCGCTCAATACGGTCCAGCACCTGTCCGGCATTGCCACCCTGACCCGCACCTATGTCGACGCGATGCAGGGCCATGCCACGCTGCTCGACACGCGCAAGACCATCCCCGGCCTGCGTCACCTCGAAAAATACGCCACCCGGATGGGCGGCGCGCAGAATCACCGCATGGGCCTGTGGGATGCAGCGATGATCAAGGACAACCATGTCCTTGTTGCCGGCGGCGTGGCCGAAGCCGTCCGCCAGGCGAAGGAAGCTGGCGTGAAGGACGTGATCTGCGAGGTCGATCGCCTCGATCAGATCGAGCCGGCGCTGGCCGCTGGCGCCAGCCACCTGTTGCTCGACAATATGGACGTGCCGACCCTGCGCAAAGCCGTTGCCCTGATTGGCGGACGCGTCCCAAGCGAGGCTTCGGGCGGGGTGCGGCTTGATACTATCGGCGCGATTGCCGCAACCGGCGTGACCTATGTCTCGGTCGGCCGCCTTACGCAAAGCGCTCCGGCCGC
>JBEEIN010000031.1:0-9716 GCA_041169825.1 Pseudomonadota bacterium | reverse complement strand
GCTCCTTGGCGAGGAACGGTGCGTTGACCATGTTCACCGTGTCCGACTGGACGCGCAGGAACCCGGCGAGCACGGCGGCAACGATCGGCTTGATGTTAAGCTCCGCCGCAGCGCCTTCGGCGTGGATCGAGATCCGCGGGATCGCGCCGGTGGTGAGCTGGCCCACCAGGCTGCCCAGCTGTTCGGCCAAGGCCATATAGGGCTTCAGCTTCGGCGCTTCCTCAGCCGAGAGCGACGGCATGTTAAGCGCATTGGTGACACCGCCGTTGACCAGGTAATCGGCCATCTGTTCGGCCACCTGCAGCGCGACATTGACCTGGGCTTCGTTGGTTGAAGCGCCAAGGTGCGGGGTGCAGATGAAGTTCGGCGTGCCAAACAGCGGCGAATCCTTGGCCGGTTCGGTCTGGAACACGTCGAGCGCGGCGCCGGCCACCTGGCCGCTGTCGAGCGCATCCTTAAGCGCCGCTTCATCGATCAAACCGCCGCGCGCGCAGTTGATGATCCGCACGCCCTTCTTGGTCTTGGCGATGTTTTCGGCCGAAAGGATGTTGCGGGTCTGGTCGGTCAGCGGGGTGTGCAGCGTGATGAAGTCCGCGCGGGCCAGCAGGGTGTCGAGTTCCACCTTTTCCACGCCCATTTCCACGGCACGTTCCGGCGTGAGGAAGGGATCGAAGGCAACGACCTTCATCTTCAGGCCCAGCGCACGGCTGGCAACGATCGAGCCGATATTGCCCGCGCCGATCAGGCCCAGCGTCTTGCCGGTCACTTCGACGCCCATGAAATCGTTCTTCGGCCACTTGCCAGCCTGGGTCTGGGCGTTCGCTTCAGGGATCTGGCGGGCCAGCGCGAACATCAGCGCAATGGCGTGTTCGGCGGTGGTGATCGAATTGCCGAACGGAGTGTTCATCACCACCACGCCCTGCGCCGAGGCCGCCGGAATATCGACGTTATCGACCCCGATGCCGGCGCGGCCGATCACCTTGAGGTTCTTGGCCGCGGCCAGGATTTCCTTGGTGACCTTGGTCGAGGACCGGATCGCAAGACCATCGTAATCGCCGATCCGGGCAATCAGCTGTTCGGGGGTTTCGCCGGTGATCACATCAACGTCACAGCCCATCTCGGTAAAGATGCGGGCGGCGTTGGGATCCATCTTGTCGGAAATGAGTACGCGGGGCTTGGCCATGGTTCTATCCAATCCAGATTCGTCATGCTGAACTTGTTTCAGCACCCATCGGGCAATCGAAAGCGATGGTCGCAGTGGAGAAATGGCCCCTGAAACAAGTTCAGGGTGACGGTTTTAGCTAAACGGCGCGGACAGCGTCGTAGGCCCAGTCGAGCCAGGGGCCGAGCGCTTCGATATCCTCGACATTGACGGTCGCGCCGCACCAGATCCGCAGGCCCGGAGGGGCATCGCGATACCCGGCGATATCGAAGGCTGCGCCTTCCTTTTCGAGCGCGCCGGCCATGGCCTTGATGAAGGCTTCATCAGCCCCATCGACCGAGAGGCAGACCGAAGTCCTGGAACGGGTGGCTTCGTCTGCACAGAGGTGCGACAGCCACGCGCGCTCTTCGACGATCTTGTTCAGCGCCGCCGCGTTGGCATTGGAACGCGCCTGCAGGCCGCTCAGCCCACCGAGGCCCTTGGCCCATTCGAGGGCAAAGATCGCGTCTTCAACCGCGAGCATCGACGGGGTGTTGATGGTTTCACCCTTGAACACGCCTTCGGCGAGCTTGCCCTTGGAGACCAGGCGGAACACCTTGGGCAGCGGCCAGGCCGGGGTATAGGTTTCAAGCCGCTCAACCGCGCGAGGACCGAGGATCAGGACCCCGTGGCCACCTTCGCCGCCCAGCACCTTCTGCCACGAGAAGGTGGCGACATCGATCTTCGACCAGTCAATGTCATAGGCGAAGACGGCCGAGGTGGCATCGGCGAAGGACAGGCCTTCGCGATCCGCCGGAATGAAATCGGCGTTGGGAACGCGCACGCCCGAAGTGGTGCCGTTCCAGGTGAACAGCACATCGTTCGACCAGTCGATCGCCGACAGGTCCGGCAGCTGGCCGTAATCAGCGCGCAGGACGGTGGGATCGAGCTTGAGCTGCTTGGCCGCATCGGTGACCCAGCCTTCGCCAAACGATTCCCAGGCCAGCGTGGTGACCGGGCGAGCGCCGAGCATCGTCCACATCGCCATTTCGAAGGCGCCGGTATCCGAACCGGGAACAATACCAATGCGGTGCGTATCGGGCAGGCCGAGCACTTCGCGCATCAGGTCGATGCAGTACTGCAGGCGCGTCTTGCCGATCTTGGCGCGGTGCGAGCGCCCAAGCGATTCGGTAGCCAGTTTTTCGGGGGCATATCCGGGCGGCTTGGCGCAGGGACCGGAAGAAAAGAACGGACGCGCGGGTTTGCGCACCGGCATTGTAGCAGTCATGTAGTCTCTCCTTGCAGAGAGCACGCGCGGCGTTGGGACCGCGTGGCCCGGGGCCGCTCATAGGGGCAGCCCCGGGCTTGTCAATGCCGCATAGCTATGTGGCCACCGGCAACGGGGGCACCTGCTGCAATCCCCTATATTTCTGCGCCACCGGGTAAGATTTTGTTAACTACGTTGCGGGATATTCGCAGCCGTGCGCCGAACGCTTGCCCTGCTGCCCGCGGTGGCCCTGTTAAGCGCCTGCATTGACAGTGCGCAGGCGCCCAAGCGCAATGCCGTGCATCGGCCGGCCGCTTCAGCGTTCAGCACGCGCCCCGAACTGCGGCAGTGCCTGGCCGATCTCAGCGGCAATCGCGCCAGCTTCACCCCCCTGCCGGACCAGTACTTTGGCGCGGGCTGTTCAACCGTCGGCACGGTGCGCCTGACCGGTCTACGCAGCGACGATGCCGCCCTGCAACTCGCCAACCTGGGGCCGGTGGCCTGCCCCTTGGCCGACACCCTGGCCGGATGGGCCCGGTTCGGTGTGGACCGTGCCGCCCGGCAAATCCTTGGCAGCCCGCTGGTCAGGATCGAGACGATGGGCAGCTATTCGTGCCGCAATGTGGCGGGAAGCGACCGCCGCAGCGCCCATGCGACCGCCGAAGCGATCGACGTATCGGCCTTTATCCTGGCTGATGGTCGGCGGATCGGCGTGGAGGATAAATGGTTCACCGGAACCAGCGCCGAGCGACAATTCCTGACCGTGGTGCATCAAAGCGCCTGCAAACGTTTCGGGACGGTGCTGGGGCCGACCTATAACGCCGCTCACCGCAATCACCTGCACGTTGAGCTGTCCGGATCAGGCTTCTGCCGCTGAGGATGGAGGGAAGCAGGTTCGGAGGGGGGAGTTGGGCGCCACCGCCACCGAACCTGCTTCCTAACTTGCTACCGGACCATGGGAGGGGTGGTTGGGAGGCCGCAGCAGCAAGGGGAGGCCCGAAAGCCTCTTGCCACCCCAATTGCCGCATCGCGGCTTTGACAGCCATACCGTCTAAAGGTTGTGGCCTTTAGACTATTTTGGGGTCAGAGCCCGGCCTCAACCGCCAGCCGGACTGCGTCGGCCGAGGTGGCCACACCCAGCCGCTGCAGCAACAGCGCGCGGTGCATCTTCACGGTCTTTTCGGACAGATCGAGCGCATAGGCGATCTGCTTGTTGAGCTGGCCACCAGCCATCAGTTCCAGGATCTCGCGCTGGCGCGGAGTCAGTCCGGCGATCCGCTGCTGTGCTGCATCGCGCCGCTCGGCCATGCCGGAATCGATCTTGGGCTCGGGGATTTCGACCTGCGAGCCTAGGAAGAAGCGGACCTCACCGTTCTCGTCAAACATCGGTGCAACCATCACCGCATTGCGGAATGGGGTGCCATCCTTCTTGTAGTTGACCACTTCGAACAGAACGCCGCGCTTTTCGCGAACAGACTGGCCAATCTTTGCCGCAACTTCGGGATGCGGATCGGCGCGCGACAGGAATCGGCAGTTTTGGCCAACGATATCGTCGATCGTATAGCCGGTCAGGTCGGTAAACGCCTGGTTGCAGGCCACCACCGGATTGTCATGCAAGCGGGGATTCGTCACGCACATGGCCATCGAGCTAAGCTCAATCAGCGCGGGCAAAGGCGCCTCAATTTCACCGAATCGCATCTGCAGCCCCATTGCCGATCTTTGGTCAGCCCTATGGTCCAAATACTGTATTGACGCAAGAATAGCAGCCTCCCGCGCAAATCACTGCAGTTCCCAACGTCCACCAGATAGTATGCGAAGGCCATTCTTCAATGGCATGATCGCTTGAGTGCAGGGGCGACCTTATTGCCGCAGCATTAAGCCCCCAACCACCGCAACGACATGCAGGTGAAGCCGGCGTCGATCTTCTCGATCTCGCTGTTTTCCAGCGTCACGACCTTCGCCCCATGCCCATCCAACAGGTCAAGGATCCGGGGAAAGCGGCTGCCCGCCAGAATCGTATCATTGACCCGCAACACATTGGCGCCAGCCTCTTCGCCCGCCGGGATCTCAATCACGCGGTAGCCCTGATAGACACCGCTGGCCGCCAGCTCGCGGGTGGCGAGGATCGTTTCCTCGTCAATGATCGAACTGGCGGTCTTGAGGTGGAGCACTGACGGCGGGGTCTCTGCGACAACAGCCTTGCGTCCGGTCTGTTCAAGCAACCGCGCCAGCGCCTCGGCCCCGGTTCGATCGGTCCGGGCCGACAGGCCAATATAGACCGCCGCATCCATCGCCAGCACATCGCCCCCATCGGCATGGCCTTCGGGCAGATCGAGCACCTGATCGAACAACCCCGCCAGCGCCGGCCGCAGGAAGGCCCCCTCTCCCGCACGGGTCGGCGCCCCCGGGTTGAGCAGGATGGCGCAGTCCGGGAAGACCAGCGCCGGGTCCTCGACAAAAATCGCGTCGGGAAAATCCTCCAGCGGATCGAGCAAGGTTACCGCAACCCCGGCCGTTTCCAGCGCCGCGACATAGGCCGCATGTTCGGCCAAGACCCCCGCCAGTGACGGATTGGGCCCGCCACCCGCGCGCAGACCATTGACGACCGAGGAGCCGGGGCGCCGGGAAATGGCGCGATCGAAGCGGAAGGGGTGGCTCAAGTGCAATCTCCAATGCGCTCGGAACGGACTTCGGCCTCCATCTTGACCGAACCGCCCGATATCTCACTGGTCGATTTAACCGCGATGTTGGAGCCCGTCGCCGTGAAAGTTCCGGCCACTTCGTTGCGGGCGGTCATGCCCTGGCCGGTCTGGCACACCAAAACAGCATCAATCGACTTACCGGTAAGGTTGAGCCTTTCGTACTTGCAGTCGCCCTTCGCCAGGGTGCGGCGGTAATAGTCCTCGCGCCCCTTGCCGGCATCGGCCGCGGTCAGGCAATATTCGCTGGTCTGCCCGCTGGTGCCGAACATCGTCTTGGCCTTGTCGGCCATCGGCCCGGTCATCCCGGGAAACTCAACCCGGTTGATCCGCAGTTCGACCCGGTACTGGCCGGGCAGCACCGGCGGCGGACGGTCGGCACCGTCGACAGCTTCCTTCGCGGGCGGTTTTGCGGGCTCCTGTCCGCAGGCGGCAAGCGGCATAATCAGGGCAAGTGCCAGAGCGATTCGGTGCATGTGATGACCCTCCTGCCCGGATTGCTAACCCTGAACTGGCCCGCTGCCAACCGCCGCACCGCGCAGCAAATGCAGCATGCCGTAACGACAGCCTTGCAAGGGCCTAGGTCTTTGGTCCCGACTTGCAACCGATCCTTGCTACGCGCGCGATTCCGCGCCATTTTGCGGCCAACAGCACAACCAGAGGATCGAGGATCATGGACATCGATTTCAGCCCCGAGGATCTTGCCTTCCGCGATGAGGTCCGCACCTTCATCGCCGAGAACTATCCGGCCGAACTGCGCGGCAAGCAGGATGAGGGCGACGAGCTCTCCAAGGAGGACTTCCTCTCCTGGCACCGCATCCTCCACAAGAAGGGCTGGGTCGCCCCGGCCTGGCCCGTGGAATACGGTGGCACCGGCTGGACCGCGACGCAGCGCTTCATCTGGTCGGAAGAGACCGCGCGGGCTGACTGCATCCGCCTGATGCCGTTCGGCCTCTCGATGGTCGGTCCGGTGATCTACACCTTCGGCACGCCCGAGCAGAAGGCCAAGTTCCTGCCCCGCATCCTGTCGGGCGACGACTGGTGGTGTCAGGGCTATTCCGAACCGGGCGCGGGCTCTGACCTTGCCTCGCTGCGCACCAAGGCCGAACGCGATGGCGATCATTACGTGGTCAACGGCCAGAAGACCTGGACCACCATGGCCCAGCACGCTGACTGGGGCTTCTTCCTGGTCCGCACCGATCCCGATGCCAAGCAGCAGGAAGGCATCAGCTTCCTGCTGATCGACATGAAGTCGCCCGGCATCGAAGTGCGCCCGATCATTACCCTGGGCGGTGAGCACGAAGTCAACGAGGTCTTCCTCGACAACGTGCGCGTGCCGGTTGAGAACCGCGTTTACGAAGAGAACAAGGGCTGGACCTGCGCAAAGTTCCTGCTCGCTCACGAACGCACCGGCATTGCCGGGGTGGCCGGATCAAAGCGCGGGATCGAGAAGATCAAGGAAATCGCCACGACCGAGATGGACGGCGATCGTCCGCTTCTGTCCAACCCGTTCTTCCGCCGCAAGGTGGCCGAACTGGAAATGGACCTGACCGCGCTGGAGTATACCGAACTGCGCACCCTGGCGGGCGAAGCCGCTGGCAAGGGTCCGGGGCCGGAAAGCTCGGTCCTCAAGATCAAGGGTTCGGAAATCCAGCAGCGGATCACCGAACTCGCGCTGGAAGCGGCCGGCCACTATGGCGCGCCCTACTTCCGCGGCTTTGGCGAAGGCGACAACGAGCACCCGATCGGTCCCGATTGGGCGCACCGCACCGCCCCGAGCTACTTCAACGTCCGCAAGACCACGATCTATGGCGGCTCGAACGAAGTGCAACGCCAGATCATCGCCAAGATGGTCCTGGGCCTCTGAGCGCGCGACAAGGATAAGAGACAATGGATCTGAGCTATAACGAAACGCAGGGCATGCTGCGCGAAACCCTCGCGCGGTTCCTGGCCGACACCTATGACTTCGAAAGCCGCAAGAAGATGCTGGCGAGCCCGGAAGGGCGCGATCCCGGCATCTGGAAGGCGATTGCGACCGAACTCGGCCTGACCTGCGCACCCTTCGCCGAAGAGCATGGCGGCATGGGCGGCGGCGCGATCGAGAACATGATCATGATGGAGGAGTTCGGCAAGGTCATCGCGATCGAGCCGTGGCTGCAGACCGTGGTGATCGGCGGTGGCGCGCTGAAGCATGCCGGCGGCGCCCTGGCCGAAGCGACCATCCCCGCGATCATCAGCGGCGATGCCATCATCGCCTTCGCCTATGCCGAACCGCAGGGCCGCTATAACCTGGCCGACATCGGCACCACCGCGAAGGCCGACGGCACGGGCTATGTCCTCAACGGCCATAAGGGTGTGGTCTATGCCGCCCCCTGGGCCACCCACCTGCTCGTCACCGCCCGCACCGGCGGCAGCCGCCGTGACCGCGGCGGGGTGGAGCTGTTCCTGATCGAGGCCAACCGCCCGGGCATCACCCGCCGCGATTACCCGACGGTCGATGGCTTCATGGCCTCTGAGGTCTACTTCGAGAACGTCGCCATTCCGGGCGAGGCCCTGCTGACTGGCGGGATCGACCTGATCGAGCGCGTGGTTGACGAAGCGACCATGGCCGTCTGCGCCGAAGCCTCTGGCATCGCCCGCGCAATGGTGAACCAGACGGTTGAGTATACCAAGCAGCGCAAGCAGTTTGGCCAGCCCATCGCCAAGTTCCAGGTCCTGGCCCACCGCATGAGCGACATGTTCGTCGAGGCCGAGCAGGTCTCGTCAATGGCGCTGATGGGCACGCTCAAGCTTGACGAAGATGCCCAGGCCCGCAAGGCCGCCGTTTCGATGGCCAAGGCCAAGGTCGGCCGCAGCCTGAAGTTCGTTGGCCAGAACGCGATCCAGACCCACGGTGGCATCGGCATCACCATGGAACTGGCGATCGGCCACTACTTTAAGCGCGGGACGATGATCGAAGGCCAGTTCGGCTCTATCGACCATCACCTCGACCGGTTTGAGGCGCTCGCCTACCCGGCCTGAGGCCCCTCACAACCAAGCTAACTGGCCCCGCCTGTCCCGGGCCTGTCGAACCATCCTTCGACAGGCTCAGGATGAGCGGGGTTTGGTTTGGGCCCGCCCCGCACCCCAACCACTCCGCACCCGACCCGCTCGTGCTGAGCTTGTCGAAGCACCGCGCCCCGACCCGCTCATGCTGAGCTTGTCGAAGCATCACGCACCCCCGTCACGCATTCCGCGCCATAAGCCCGCCGTCGACCGGGATCGTCACCCCGGTGATATAGCTGGCCGCGGGTAGGCACAGGCTCAGCGTCATGTGCGCCACCTCTTCCGGCAGGCCATAGCGGCGCAGCGCGGTGCGGCGCTGGGCATAGACGGCCTTGTCCGCATCGCTGACCTTCTCGGTCATGCCGGTCGCAATCGGGCCGGGGCAGATCGCGTTGACGGTGATCCCCTCCTTGCCCAGCTCCACCGCCAGCGCCCGCGTCAGGCCCGTCACCCCGGCCTTGGCCGCGGCATAGGGGCTGTTGCGCGCGGTCGCCCCCAGCGCCTCCGTACTGGCGATGTTGACGATCCGGGGGGAGGAGGACTGCCGCAGAAACGGCAGCGCCGCCCGGATCATCCGCTGGTGCGCCGTCAGCAGGACGGCAACGGCGCGATCCCAGACCAGCTCGTAGTGATCGTCGTCATCGATCGGGCAGAAGGAACTGACCCCGGCATTGTTGACCAGCACGTCGAGCCCGCCAAAGGCGGCGGCCACTTCGGGCACCACGGCGCGGATCGCGGCAGCGTCTGACACGTCGAGCACCCAGGCCCGCGCCTGATGCCCCTTAGCGCGCAGGTCTGCCGCGATATCCTCGATTGCGCTGCCCGCCAGATCGGTCAGCGCGACCAAGGCCCCCTCCGCCGCAAAGACCTCCGCCGTCGCCCGCCCCATGCCACTGCCCGCGCCGGTGACCAGCACCACCTTGCCCGCGACCGATCGGCTGAGTTCCATGCCCATTGTTCTGCCTTTCCCTTGTTCACCAGGGACTGTGCCGCCTTGGCAAGCTGCTGTCGAGCCGTGCTGCCTTACCCCTTCCCCTTCCGCCCCCCATCCCCCATATCCCCCGCATGTCCCAGCTGATCATCCGCCGCGGTCTGGAAGAGCCGGATACCTCTGCCGCCTTTGTGCCGCACAAGCCGGCGCGGCCGGAGAAGGCGGAGGGGCAACGGCCCTTTAAAATCGTGTCCGATTACCAGCCCGCCGGGGACCAGCCGACCGCGATTGCCGAGTTGGTGGCGGGGGTGCAGGCGCAGGAAAAGACCCAGGTGCTGCTGGGGGTAACCGGCAGCGGCAAGACCTTTACCATGGCGCAGGTGATCGAGGCGACGCAGCGGCCCGCGCTGATCCTGGCGCCCAACAAGATCCTGGCCGCGCAGCTGTATGGCGAGATGAAGAGCTTCTTCCCCGATAACGCGGTGGAGTACTTCGTTTCGTACTACGACTATTACCAGCCAGAGGCCTATGTCCCGCGCAGCGATACCTATATCGAGAAGGAATCGAGCGTAAACGAGGCGATTGACCGGATGCGCCATTCGGCCACCCGGGCGCTGCTGGAACGCGATGACG
>JBEEIN010000030.1:0-12044 GCA_041169825.1 Pseudomonadota bacterium | reverse complement strand
CCTTGCGCAGCTGCTCTTCGGCATAGCCCGACATGAACAGCACCGGCAGCGCCGGATGGCGCGCGCGGATTGCGCGGATCATGGCCGGCCCGTCCATGCCGGGCATCACCACGTCGGACAGCACCAGATCAAATTCGGCCCCCTGCTCGACATAGGCGAGGCCCTCATCGCCATCGGCGGCAGCGGTAACGGTATAGCCGGCCCGGGTCAGCGCGCGTTCGGCCACGGCCCTGACCATGTCCTCATCCTCAACCAGCAACACCCTTCCGCCGCCGGCCCACTGCGCCACCGGCTCGGCCCGCGTCGTCTTGGCGGCCAGTTCTTCCGGTGAGGCGTGGTGGACCGGCAGATAGACCGTGAACTTCGTCCCCTTGCCCACTTCGCTCTCGGCAAAGATGAAGCCGCCGGACTGCTTGACGATGCCGTAGACGGTCGAGAGGCCGAGGCCAGTTCCCTTGCCTTGTTCCTTGGTGGTAAAGAACGGTTCGAAAATCTTCCCGAGGTAATCGGGCGAGATGCCGGTGCCGGTGTCTTCCACCACCAGGGCGGTATAGTCCACCTGCGGCATGATCACGCTGCGCATGGCGCGCACATCCGCCGCAGTGACCCCACGCGTCGCCAGCGTAATCCGACCGCCGCCAATCTCACCCTTGGAGAGGATGGCATCGCGGGCATTGACCACCAGGTTGACGATCACCTGCTCCAGCTGGCTGGGGTCAGCCCGCACCGCACCCAGATCACGATCATGGGTGACGGTAAGCTTCACCTTCTCCCCAATCAGGCGCTTGAGCAGGGCCGAAACGTCCTGCACCACATCAGGCAATTGCAGAACTTCTGGCCGCAAAGTCTGCTGACGGCTGAAGGCCAGCAATTGCCGCGTCAGGCTGGCCGCGCGGTTGGAATTGGCGCGAATCTGCTGGATATCGTCATAATCACTGTCACCCGGGGTATGGCGCAGCAGCATCAGATCGCAGGTACCCAGGATCGCGGTCAGCACATTGTTGAAATCGTGCGCCACCCCGCCAGCCAGCTGGCCCACGGCCTGCATCTTGGTCGCCTGGGCGACCTGGCGCTTGAGCCGGGCTTCCTCGGTGCTGTCGGAAATGCTCAGCAAGACGGCAGCCTCACCCAGCCCGCGCACCCCTGCGAGGCTAAGCGTGACCGGGTCTTCCGGTTGGGTGCGGAGCCGGACTGCAAGATCGCCCGCCGCCGATGGGCCTTGGGCGAAGCGGCGGATTGCATCCGAAATCGCGCCTTTGTCTTCCTGCACCACCAGATCGGTCGGATAGGTTGGCGGCACCTCACCCTCACGCCCGGCAGCGCGCATGAAGGCCGGATTGGCAAACAGCAGCCGCCCATCGCGATCGGCCATGGCCAGCCCCAGCGGCAGGTTGCCCAGCAGGGCTTCAAGGTGCGGCACGGCGGCCGTACCCTCAACCGCGCCGCCACCAATGCCGACGCCTGCTTCAACCAGCAGCATCAACGAGGGTGTGTTGGCATAGTCCACCGCCCCGGGCGCATCGGGATCGCGCACCGGGAGGTAGTACATCGTCAGCGGGCTGCCGCGCCGCCCCTCGCGCGCCCAACTGACCTGGTCGCGCTCATCCTGGCGGAGGAACGAGGTAAAGTCCTGCCCGGTCAGAAGCGCAGCGGCATCGCCAGTGGCGCGGGCGGCAAAGCCCGGGCTGGCCGCCCGGATCTTGCCATCGGGATCAACAATCACTGCGGCCATGCCGGCTGCAGCCAGCGCCCGGCCCAATTTGCCATCCAGGTGCGGGACCAGTTCGGCGACCGGGTCCGGATTGGACAGCGGGGTGATCTTCCACACCAGGTAATCATCCGCTCGCCCGGCGCGCTGGGCTTCGGCGGTCCAGCGGCCCGCTTCGCCTTCAATCACATCGGCCTTGCCGCTCCCGTCGCGCCAGCCCGAGCGGCCGGCCTTTGCCAGGCGTTCGAGCGAGGCATCGTCAACGGGGAGGCGCGGCGGGGCGTGGTTGATGGTGAACCAGCGTTCGAAGGCCTGGTTGGCGCAGACCAGCCGCCCGGCCCGATCGGTGATCGCCACGGCACAATCGGGCCGGTCAATCGCGGCAATGGTCACCGACCAGTCTGGCAAGGCATATTCGACTTCTTGGACCGCGGGCTTGGGCCGCGCGAGCAGCCAGGCCAGGCCGCCCAGTGCGATCAGCCCCCCGGCAAAGGCTGCAAAGACCAGCACTTCGCGGGTGGCCAGCCAGACCATGCCCAAGCTGACCGCAAGGGCCGCGCCCAGGATCAGCCGCTCACCCCCACCTGCCTTCTTGCGGGAGCCAGACGCGCTCACGGCTGGGCCGGTTCCTGCATCTGGCGCTGGGCCATCAGCCGTTCTTGCGCCGAACGCCGCTTGCGCCGGACCCAACTGTTCCAGCTGAGTGCCGCGACAAGATAGCCCACCGCCGCCGTCACCGTTGAAACGATGAATAGGCCCAGCAACATCGCCGGAGCGGCATCGGAAAGCAGCCAGCCCGCCCATTCGCCCGCGCCAGCGCCACGCTCATAGAGCGCATAGAAGGTGCTGACATCAGCGTGGTAGCCCAGCTTGTTACCCAGCCAGATCGAGCCTGCGATGATGAAAGGCGTGGTCGCCGGATTCGAAAGGAAGGTCATCAGCGCCGCCAGCGGGATATTGCCGCGCGAAGGGACGCACATCAGCGCCGCGCCGATAATCTGGATGCCGGGAATCAGGGCAAAGATGCCGACCAGCAGGCCGACCGCGACACCGCGCGGGACCGAACGCCGGGTAAACCGCCAGAGTTCTGGCCGCCGGGCGAATGGCCCGACCCAGCGGCTGTGCTCCAGCTCTTCGCGGCGGGGCATGTTGGCGCGCGCCCAGCGGGTAATCCGGGAAGTCAGGTCGGTCATTTGTGTTCCCGCATAATCCGCGCCTGGTCCCGCTTCCAGTCGCGCTCCTTGATCGTCGCGCGCTTGTCTGCCGCGTTCTTGCCCTTGGCGAGGGCCAGCTCAACCTTGGCCCGGCCGCGGCCGTTGAAATAGATCGATAGCGGCACCAGGGTCATGCCCTTGCGCTCGACCGCGCCGGTAAACCGGGCAATCTCGCGCTCGTGCAGCAACAGCTTGCGCGGCCGCTTCGGCACGTGGTTGAAGCGATTGCCATGGCTGAATTCGGGCACGTTTGAATTGATCAGCCAAACCTCGCCATTTTTGACCTCGGCATAGGCTTCCGCGATCGACCCCTCGCCAAAGCGCAGGCTCTTTACCTCGGTTCCGGTCAGGGCAATGCCGGCCTCGGTCGTATCTTCAATATGATAATCGAAGCGCGCCCGCCGGTTCTCGGCGACCACTTTTTTCTTATCAAACGCGGCGTGGGTTGGACGGGCCATTATCCCGGCCATGTAGGCCCGGTTTGGGCAAAAGAAAACCGCCAGTCAGACTTAAAACAGTGAAAACCGGCTGACTGGATTCAGGCCAGCCCGGCATGGTCCAGCGCAGCGTCGACCGCACGGCGCGCTTCGGCACTGCAGGGCACCAGCGGCAGGCGGACTTCATCGTTCAGCCAATCGCAAATGCGGCTGAGCGCGTACTTGATCGGCCCCGGCGAGGCATCGGTGAACAGCGCCTGGTGGAGCGGAAACAGTCGCTCGTTCAGTTCGTGCGCCTTGGCCAGGTCACCCGACAGGCTGGCCGCCTGGAATTCCGCGCAGAGCCGCGGAGCGACATTCGCCGTGACCGAGATGCACCCTGTCCCGCCGCCGGCATTGAATTGCAACGCCATGTCATCATTGCCGCAAAGCTGGACGAAATCCGCACCCAAAGCCAGCCGATGGGCGGTCAGGCGGGCCATGTCGCCGCTGGCATCCTTGATGCCGATGATCCGCTTGGGGAAGCGACGGGCGAGTTCAACAACGGTTTCGGGCTTGATATCGGTGACCGTCCGGCCGGGCACATTGTAAAGCACGATCGGCAGGTCGACCTTTTCAGCAAGATAGCTGAAATGGGCCAGCAAACCGGCCTGGCTTGGCCGATTGTAATAGGGTGCGACCATCAGCGCGGCGTCGGCACCCAGCGCCTTGGCCTCCTGCATGTGCCACAGCGCGGTCTGGGTATCGTTGCTGCCACAACCAGCGATCACCGGAACGCGCCCGGCCGTAGCCTCAACCGTCACGGCAAACAGGCGGTGCTGCTCATCATTGGTCAGGGTTGGCGCTTCACCCGTGGTGCCGCAGGGAACCAGGGCGCCCGAACCTTCGGTTATTTGCCAGTCCACCAGCCGCCGAAACGCCGCTTCATCCACCGAACCTGTGGTGAACGGGGTAATCAGAGCCGGAATCGAGCCGGAGAACATGGACTTCACCCTTCTTCTTGGCCCATAGGGCCCGAGGCGTCAGCAACCCGCCACCCGCCGCGTTCAGCGCCTGATAAGGAGCCTTTGCCAAGAATGTCCAGCATGGTTCGCACGACATTTGCTTTGCTGCTGGCAAGCCTGGCAATGACTCCGGTAACCGCAATCGCGCAGGACGGGGCTGACTGGGACCGCGCCCGGGCCGCCCAGGCTGCCTTGCCGCCCAGTCCGATGGCCCAGGCGGTGGCTCGATGGAAGCAATTGACCGGGTCTGATCGCTTCCTGTTCGATGACTATGCAAGCTTTCTGCTGAGCTATCCCGGGTTTCCGGAAGAGGCCAAGCTGCGGGGTTATGCTGAACGGGCGCTGGAACGCGGGAATGTGCCGGCTGCGCGCATCGCCGCCTATTTCGATCGTTATCCCGCGATCAGCAATTCGGCCCGCGCGCGCCAAGCGCTGGCGCTGTTCGAACTTGGTCGCCCCGAAGCTGTCGAACTTGGCCGCGCCGTTTGGCGGGGCGGACCGATGAACGACCTTAGCGAGGCGGCCCTCTCTGCGCGCTTGGCGAAGGTTCTCACCCCGGCCGATCATGACGCGCGGATGGACGCGCTGCTGTGGAACAACAGTTCGGCCCAGGCGGCGCGGCAATTGCTGCTGGTTTCACCGCAGGCGCGACTGGTGTTCCTGGCCCGGCTTGGTCTGGTCAATGGACAGGACCCGGTTGCGCAAGGGATTGACCCAGGACCGGGCGTGCTTCGCGAAGCGGGTTACGTTTACAACCGCGTCCGCATGCTGCGCACCACGGGACAGACTGCCCTTGCCGCTTCGGTCCTGGCGACACGCCCGCCCCTTTCGGCACCGCCCCGCGATGCGCGCCGCTGGATCGGGGAACTGCTGGCTGTCGCCCGGAACAGCAATGCCGCAAACGCCGTGCGGATTGCCGCAACGGTTGACGAGATTTTTCCGCCGGGGAACGATGTCAGCCTGCAATCTTTCCAGATCCGCGATGACTATACCTCGCTGGTTTGGCTGGGCGGCATGCGCGCCCTGAACGATTTGCGTGATCCGGCCCGCGCCGCGCCGCTGTTCTATCGCTACGGCGCGGCGGCCCGCAGCCCGCAAACGCGCTCAAAGGGCTATTACTGGGCCGGCAGATCAATGGCGCAGGCCGGAAAGATGGCCGAGGCCAATCGCTATTTCGAAATGGCGGCGATCTATCCGGAGCAATTCTATGGCCAGCTCTCGCTTGAGCGGCTGGGCCGCCCGTTGCCCGCCTTCAACCAGCAACCGCAGTCTGCGCCGACCCAGGCCGAACGGGCCGTGTTCAATTCCAAACCTTTGACCATGGCGGTGCGCGAGGTGGCGCGTGAAAGAGACTGGCCCACCGGCGTGCGCTTTTTCCGGGAAATCAGCGAACAGGCGATCACTGAAGCCGACCACGTGCTGGTGGCAGACCTGGCGCGTGAGCTTGGCCGCAGGGACCTCGCGGTGATCCTGGCCCAGGCCGCCCATACCGACGGCTTCGGTGAGTTTCACAAGACTGGCTATCCGCTGATTCCGGTGGTTGCCGGTGCGAACTGGACAATGGTCCACGCCATAACCCGGCAGGAAAGCCAGTTTGCCATGAACGCCATGAGCTATGTGGGCGCACGCGGACTGATGCAGCTGATGCCGGGCACGGCAAAGGAGCAGGCTGCCAAGCTGGGGCTGGAATATGATCCCCAGGCGCTGCTGGCCAATGCGGCTTACAATATCACAATCGGCGATTCCTATTTTCGCCGGATGCTCTCCTACTATGGCGGTAGCTATCCCTTGGCGGTCGCAGCATACAACGCCGGGCCCGGCAACGTGAACAAGATGCTCAAGGCCAACGGCGACCCGCGCAAAGGCGGGATCGATTGGGTCGAATGGATCGAGCGCATACCCTTCAGTGAAACGCGCAACTATGTCCAGCATGTGCTTGAAAATGCCGTTGTTTATGAAACAATGAACCCGGGCAAGGCACTGATGGCTGGCCCCAATCCGCTCAGCCGGTTCCTGGGCAAGCGCACGCCGGGTTAACGGCATGAAGCCCGATGGCCCTCCCATCACCCCTGCCGGAATGGCCGCCTTGCGCGCGCGCTATGACCATCTGTTGGGGACCGAGCGCCCGCAGATTGTCGAGATCGTCAGCTGGGCAGCCGGCAATGGCGACCGCAGCGAAAACGGCGATTACCTCTATGGTCGCAAGCGGATGCGCGAGATCGACCGCGAACTGGCACACCTTGCCCGGCGCATGAAGTTCTGCCGCGTTGTCGATCCGGCACGGCAGGAGGACCATAGCCGCGTGTGGTTTGGCGCGACGGTGACCATTGCAGACGAGGATGACAACCAGCGCACCGTCACCCTGGTCGGCGATGATGAGCAGGATGCCGGAAAGCACCTGATTGGCTGGTCGGCCCCGCTCGCCCGGGCGCTGCGCGGGGCGGCGATCGGTGATTTGCGGCGGGTTCACTTGCCGGGCGGTGAAAAGGAATGGGAAGTGCTGGGAATCGCCTATCCGGCCAGCTGACGCTTTTCCCGCCCGGCAGTTTCTGCAATGAAGCCGCGATGGCCGACGTGATCAACCTGCGCCTTGCCCGCAAGGCCCGCGCCCGTGACAAGGCGGCACAGCAGGCCGCGCTTAACCGCGCGCAGCATGGCCGTAAGGCGGCTGAACGGCAGCAAGAGCAAGCCGAAGCCGACCGGGCAGCCCGCAAACTTGATGGTCACAAACGGGACCAGAGCTGATGCGCACCACCTATGACAATGCCACCGTCCGGCTGTATCACCTCGACGGGGCAAGCGAAGGTGGCGCCGCGACCACGCTGCTTTATGGTCCGCTGGTCGAGGCGCTGCATCTGGCAGCGCAACAACCGGCCGAAGTGCAGGACGGGCTGTTTATCGCCACCGATAACGATGTCGTCGCCTATCTCGACCTGGTGGGGGAATTTTGATGCTGCGCCGGGCCCTGCTGGCGATTGCCCTGATCGCGTCCCCTGCTCTGGCGCGGGACAGTTTGGGCATGTTTGGCACCTGGGGCGCGTTCAGCGATCCGCAGTCAGCCGGCGGGCCGCGCTGTTATGCCATTGCCATGGCGGCGCCATCAACCTTGAAGCGCGATTACCAGCCCTATGCCACAGTGGCGACCTGGCCACGCCAGCAGGTGCGCGGACAGGTTCATTTCCGGCTGTCGCGGCAGTTGAAAGCCGGTGCGCCGATCACCCTGTTCCTGGGCGGGCAGCGCTATCGGCTGGTTGGCGGCGGGGGGGATGCCTGGGCCGCCGACAAGCGGATGGACGCGGCGATCGTGGCGGCGATGCGCTCAGCCGGGGAAATGATCGTCAGCGCCCAGAGCCCGGAAGGGCGCGGCTTTACCAACACCTGGTCGCTTGACGGGGCAGCAACCGCAATGGATGCTGCTGCCGTTGGCTGCGCCCGTCTGCGTTAGACTGGCCGAGAAGCGCGGGCGCACGACGGCTTCTGGCTGGCTTGCCCCACGATCTGTAGCGCCAGCTGTAGCGCCAGTTAACCTTCTCCCCCACATATCGCAGCGCCTTTGCGCTTTCGGGCGGCCTTCCCTATATCGCGCGCCATGCAGATTCCCGGCCATATCGATCCCGTTCCCGTCGCGCGCGACATCACCCCGCGCGAGGATGGCCGCGTTGACCTGATCGGCCTGCCGAAAAAGCGGATCGCCGAACTGTTCGAAGCGGCGGGCCTTGATGCCAAGGCGGCCAAGCTGCGCGCCAAGCAGGTGTTCCACTGGCTCTATCACCGCGGCGTGACCGATTTTGAGGCGATGACCGATATCGCCAAGACCATGCGCCCCTGGCTGGCCGAACGCTTCGTGATCGGCCGCCCCGAAATCGTGCTGAGCCAGCATTCGAGCGACGGCACCCGCAAGTGGCTGCTCAAGACGGCGGACGACCATGAGTTTGAGATGGTCTTCATCCCCGATGCCGATCGCGGCACGCTGTGTGTCTCGAGCCAGGTCGGTTGCACGCTCAACTGCCGGTTCTGCCACACCGGCACGATGCGGCTGGTCCGTAACCTGACTCCCGGTGAGATCGTGGGCCAGGTCATGCTGGCGCGCGATGCGCTGGGCGAATGGCCCAAGGCCGGCCAGGCCGATCTTGCCGCGCTGGGCGATGACATGGTCGATGATGACGGCGGCTATTCGGCCGACGGGCGCCTGCTGACCAACATCGTGATGATGGGCATGGGCGAGCCGCTGTACAACTTTGACAACGTCCGCGATGCGCTGAAGCTGGTGATGGACGGCGATGGCCTGGCCCTGTCCAAGCGCCGCATCACGCTTTCAACCAGCGGCGTCGTGCCGATGATGGGCAAGTGTGGCGAGGAGATCGGCGTCAACCTGGCGGTCTCGCTCCATGCCGTGACCAAGGAAATCCGCGACGAGATCGTGCCGATCAACCGCAAGTACGGGTTGGAGGAACTGCTGCAGGCCTGCGCCGACTACCCCGGCGCCAGCAATGCCCGCCGCATCACCTTTGAATACGTGATGCTGAAGGACAAGAACGACACCGACGAGCACGCGCGCGAGCTGGTTCGGCTGATCAAGCAGTACAAGCTGCCAGCCAAGGTCAACCTGATCCCGTTCAACCCCTGGCCCGGCGCGATCTATGAATGTTCGAGCCCGGAACGCATCCGGCGCTTTTCCGAAATCGTCTTTGAAGCCGGGATCAGCGCCCCGGTGCGCACCCCGCGTGGGCGCGATATCGATGCCGCCTGCGGTCAACTTAAGACCACGGCGCAAAAGCTGAGCCGGGCCGAACTGGACCGGCTGGCCGAGGAAAAGCAGGCGGCACTGGGCTGATTTTGGCGACTGGCCGGGGATGAGCCGCACTCACTGCGATCTGGTATTACCCTTTGCCAGAGCGGCCGGGTGTGCATAGGGGAACCGCTATGCCCCCGGCCGTTCTCATAACTGGCGCTGGCAAGCGCATCGGTGCCGTTCTGGCCCGCAGCTTTGCGGCCAAGGGCTGGCACGTTGTCATCCATGCCCACCACTCGCCAGAGGCCGCTCACGCCCTGGCGGCGCAACTGCTATCGGCCGAAGTAGTGCAATGCGATCTGCTGGATGGCGATGCGGCGCTGGCCATGGTGGCCGATTTGGCGCAGCGGCTGGAAGACTGGCGGGTGCTGGTCAATTGCGCCGCCGTGTTCCGCTATGACGATGGCACGGCGATTGATCCGGCAGTCTTTGCCGAAGCCATAACGGTCAATGCCGAAACGCCGACCCGCATGGCGCAAGCCTTTCTGGCACAGGCGCGGGCCAAGGGGGGCAAGCGGGTGATCCAGTTCCTCGATCAGAAGCTGCTTAACCCGAACCCCGATTTCTTCAGCTATACCATGGCCAAGCAGGCCTTTGCCGCAACAGTGGCCATGCTGGCGATGGCGCAGGATGACCCCGCGCACCGCGTGTACGGGCTGGCGCCAGGCGCGATGATGCCCAGCTTTGACCAGCGCGAGGAAGAGCATGAGGCCAGCGGGCGGATGAACCTGCTGAACCGGCTGACCGATCCGCAAGAGCTGGCCGATGCCGCGCTGTTCCTGGCCGAAGGCTGGGCGGCGAGCGGTGAGACGCTGTACATCGATTCCGGACAGCACCTGCTCGCCCAACCGCGCGACGTGCTGTTCATGGCCCGGGGACTTTAAATGTTAGAAGCTTTCTTCGCGTCGACTGCCGTCGTCGCCCTCGCCGAGATTGGCGACAAGACCATGCTGCTGGCGATTGTGCTGGCCGCGCGGCTGCGTGCGCCCTGGGCGATTCTGGCGGGTATCCTGGTGGCGACCATGGCCAACCACGCGCTTGCCGCACTGGTTGGTAGCCAGGTCGCCGGGCTGCTCGATGCGCCGTGGTTCCGCACGGCCGTGGCGCTGGGCTTCATCGCCATGGCCGCCTGGACGCTGGTGCCCGACAAGCTGGACGATGACGAGGACAGCGTGCACACCCGCGGCGGGGCCTTCCTCACCACGCTGGTTTCGTTCTTCCTGGTCGAAATGGGCGACAAGACGCAGGTCGCAACGATTGCCCTGGGCGCGCAGTATCATTCGGTGCTGATTGTCGCCGCCGGCACCACGCTGGGCATGATGCTGGCCAATGGCCCGGCCGTGTTCCTGGGCGAGAAGCTGGTCCAAAAGGTCTCGCTCAAGCTGACCCGGACGATCGCCGCCCTGCTGTTCCTGGTGCTGGGCCTGTGGCAACTGGCCGAGGTTATGGGCTGGCTTGGCGCATAAGGGGTTGCACTAGTTTTCAGGAGGCATAGTCTCCTGAACCATGTGGTTACTCGACAAGATGCTGCGCGCGCTGATCCGGCAGGGCCAGCTGCGCGTGATCGATCATGACGGCAGCGAGTATCGCTATGGCGATCTTACAGCAGATCCCCTCACCATCCGGCTGACCGACCGGCGCGCGGCGATCAGCATTGCACGCGACCCCCGGCTGGGCGCGGGGGAAGCCTATACCGACGGGCGGCTGGTGGTTGAGCCGCCGCATGACATTCGCGACATGGTGTTGCTGGTGATGGGCAACGCGGCCAGATCGAGTGCCGGGCTAAAACCACCTGCGCCGCTCAAGAAGCTGTTTGATCGGCTGGGATCGCGACTCGATCAGATCAATTACCGCAGCCGGGCCAGCAAGAACGTGGTCCACCACTATGGCCTGACGCGCGAGTTCTATGAGCTGTTCCTCGATGAGGACCGGATGTACTCGATGGCCTATTTCACCGATCCGGCCAACACGCTGGAACAGGCCCAAGTCGACAAGAAGGCGCTGATCGCCGCCAAGCTGAACCTGCCGCGCGATGCCAGCCAGATGCGGGTGCTGGACATTGGCTGCGGCTGGGGCGGATTCGCCCTATTCCTTAACAAGCATTATGGCTGCGAAGTGCTGGGCGTCAGCCTGGCGCCCGATCAGGTCAAGTTCGCCAATGAACGCGCCGAGGCAGCGGGCGTGGCGGACAAGGTGAAGTTCGAACTGATTGACTATCGCGACGTGACCGGCCGGTTTGACCGGATCAGCTCGATCGGGATGATCGAACACCTCGGCAAGCCGCATTACGAGGAATACTACGCCAAGACCTTTGGCCTGTTGGACGATGACGGCGTGATGCTGACCCACACCATCGGCAAGCCGGGCATGTCTGGCGCAACCGACGCCTGGGTACGCAAATACATCTTCCCCGGCCATTACCTGCCCTGCGTCAGCGATCTGGCGATCGCGCATGAGCAGACCGGATGGAAGATCGCCGATATTGAAGAACTGCGCATGCATTACGCCTGGACCCTGGCCGAATGGTATCGCCGCGCCATGCTGCACCGGGGCGAGATTGAGGCGATGTTCGATGCACGCTTCTTCCGGATGTGGCAGTTCTATCTGGTCGGCGCGGAACAGGGTTTCCGCAACGGATCGATGGTCAACTTCCATGTCCAGGCGACCAAGCGCGAGGGCGTGCTGCCGGTGACCCGCGATTATATCACGGCCGAAGCGGCCCGGCTTTCGGCGGCGGAAGGCGCGCCGGTCTGGCACCTTGAGCGCGCGGCTGCCGAGTAGCGGTTGCGCCCCGCCCCCCCACCTGCTAGCCGCGCCCCCGCAATTTCAGCGGGAGTCTCAGCCAATGTCGGACATCAAGCGCGTCGTCCTCGCCTATTCGGGGGGTCT
>JBEEIN010000029.1:0-9616 GCA_041169825.1 Pseudomonadota bacterium | reverse complement strand
TCGGCGATATGCTGGAGCGACTGACCAACCATTTCCTGCCGTCGACAATCCACCGCGTCCGCAACCCGAACCTCGAACGCGCGGCTTATAGCCGGTATTCGATGCCGTTCTTCCTGCACCTGCGCAGCGATTTTCCGATCAAGACCCTGCCGCAGTGCATTTCGGCCGAAAACCCCGATCGATATCCCCAGCCCATCACTGCCGATGAATTCCTGCAGCAGCGGCTGCGCGAAATCGGCTTGAAGAAGTAGCTGCATGCCGCACCTTTGCCGGCGTTCTGGTGCGAGGCTGGACGCAGCGCGGTATAGCGCATAGACCCCCGCCATGGGCATTCCATTCATCAAGATGCATGGCCTGGGCAACGATTTCATCGTGCTGGATGCCCGCGATGCACCGCTGCCGCCGATGACCGGTCGGCTCGCCGCCGCGCTTGGCGATCGGAAGACGGGGATTGGTTGCGACCAATTGATCCTGCTTGAGCCTTCCCAGCAGGCCGATGTGCGGATGCGCATTTTCAACGCTGACGGCAGCGAAGTGGAAGCTTGCGGCAACGCTACCCGGGCTGTCGGTATCCTGTTGGGCAAGCCCGCGACGATTGAGACGCTGGGCGGCATGCTGGCAACCAAACCCGTTGATGCCGGGATAGCTGTCGACATGGGCGAGCCTCGGTTTGATTGGCAAGCGATCCCCCTCGCCTATCCGCTTGATACCCTGGCCTTGCCGCTAGGCTGGGAGGATCTGGAAAATCCTGTCGCGGTCAATGTCGGCAATCCGCACGTCGTTTTCTTTGTCCCCAACACCGCCGCCATTGCGCTGGACAGGCTGGGCCCGCTGATTGAGCATGATCCGCTATTCCCGGCCCGAGTTAACGTAAACGTGGCCACCATCCGCTCACCTGGCGAAATCGACTTGCGCGTCTGGGAACGTGGTGTTGGCGAAACCCGTGCTTGTGGCACGGGTGCCTGCGCCACGGCCATCGCGGCGATGCGACGGGGACTGGTAGAACGCGGGACTGTGACGGTGCACTTGCCCGGCGGTGCACTGCGCATTGGCTGGGGACCCGACAATCGCATCACCATGACCGGTCCCGCCACCGAGAGCTTTCGCGGCACTTTTGACCCTGCCGCCTACGGCGCCTGACATGGCGGAAGTGATATCGCTGGGTTGCCGGCTGAACCTGTCTGAGAGCGAAGACCTGCGGGCCATGCTGGCCGACGAGGAGGGTCTCGTCGTGGTCAATTCCTGTGCGGTCACCAATGAAGCGGTGCGGCAAACCCGGCAGGCGATCCGCAAGGCCCGCCGCGATCACCCCGATGCGCGTCTGATCGTGACGGGTTGCGCCGCAGAGGTCGAACGCGCTGCCCTGGCCGCGCTTCCCGAGGTCGATGGGTTGCTTTCCAACCAATCCAAACTCGATCCCCGCGCCTGGAACATCGCCGCCAAGGCTGATGGATCGCAGTCCTCGAGCCACACCCGCGCGTTCATCGCCGTGCAGAATGGCTGCGATCATGCCTGCACCTTCTGCATTATCCCGCAAGGCCGCGGGACAAGCCGATCATCGCCCGTCGACCGTGCCCTCCGCGAGGTTGAGCGCCACCTCGCCTATGGGGCCAGGGAAGTCGTATTGACCGGCGTTGACCTGACATCCTGGGGGCATGACCTTCCCGGTCAGCCGCGCCTTGGCAAACTCGTTGCCGCCTTGCTCGATGCCTTCCCCGATTTACCGCGGTTGAGGCTGTCCTCGGTGGACGGGATCGAGATCGATGCCGAACTCTTCGAACTGCTCGCGCACGAGCCGCGGGTCATGCCCCATGTCCACCTCTCACTTCAGCACGGGGATGACCTGATCCTCAAGCGGATGAAGCGGCGGCACTTGCGGCATCATGCAGTCGATCTGGTCCAGAGGCTCCAGGAATTGCGGCCAGAACTGGCCATTGGAGCAGACCTGATCGCCGGCTTCCCGACCGAGAGCGAAGCGGCCCATGCCGCGAATATCTCGATCATTCGCGAGCTTCGCATCGTCCACGGCCATGTCTTTCCCTATTCCGCACGGCTAGGCACGGCTGCTGCGCGGATGCCCCAGACGGCGGCAAGCACGATCAAACTGCGCGCTGCCGAACTGCGCAAGGCCGTGGCAGACGTGCGCGCGGTCTGGCTGCGAGATCTTATCGGCAAACCGCAACAGGTGCTTGCCGAACGCGACGGGACAGGCCATGCGCCAAACTTCGCGCGGGTGCTTTTGCCACCCGGAATACAGGCTGGAACTATCGTGACTGTTACTCCCACCCGGATCGTCGAAGGCTTGCTGGCATGAGCGAGAGCACCAGTTGGACCGAGCGGGTCTTTGGCGGCCTGCGCAAAACTTCTGAGCGCCTTGGCGAAAACCTGTCGGGTATTGTCAGCAAGACCCGGCTTGATGAGGCGCAGCTTGACGAGATTGAGGATGCACTGATCCTGTCCGATCTCGGTCCCCGCGCCGCCGCCCGCATTCGAGAGCGCCTGGCGAACGAGAAGTTTGAACGCGGCGCAGACGAACAAGCGATCAAGGAAGCGGTGGCTGAAGAAATCGCCAAGATCCTTCGTCCGGTCGCCAAACCCATCGATATCGTGGCCTTCCCCCGCCCGCAGGTGATCCTGGTGATCGGCGTGAATGGTTCGGGCAAGACCACGACCATTGCCAAGTTGGCCCACTATTTCCAGGAACTGGATTACGGCGTGATGCTGGCGGCGGGGGATACTTTCCGCGCAGCGGCGATCGGCCAACTGCAGGTCTGGGCCGACCGCGTGGGCGTGCCGATCGTCAGCGGTCCTGAAGGAGGCGACCCTGCCTCGATAGTTTTCGATGCCGTAAAATCTGCCACTGACGAGGGTATCGACGCGCTGATCGTCGACACGGCGGGGCGGCTGCAGAACAAGCGCGAGTTGATGGACGAGCTGGCGAAGATTCGTCGCGTCCTGGGCCGGATCAATCCCGAAGCACCCCACGACGTCGTGCTGGTCCTCGATGCCACCAACGGCCAGAATGCCTTGCAGCAGATCGAAACTTTCAAGGAAGTGGCCGGCGTAACCGGGCTGATCATGACCAAGCTTGACGGGACAGCGCGCGGCGGTGTGCTGGTAGCGGCGGCTGAGCAATATGGCCTGCCGATCCATGCAATTGGCGTTGGCGAGCGCCTGGATGACCTCCGTCCGTTTGATCCGGACCTTGTTGCTCGCGTTATTGCCGGGGTGGCATGATGACAGAAACAAGCAAACCAAAGTCGGGCTGGCTCAATCTGGCGGTCGATTATGGCCCGGTGATCGTATTCTTTGCGGTCTACAAATATTACTCCCCTGCGGACCGCGGCAATAGCGTGGCCGAGGTTCTGGCCGTGATGAGCGGAACCGTCGCATTTATGGTAGCCGCGGTTGTCGCCCTGCTGCTGTCCAAGTGGAAGCTGGGCCAGGTATCGCCGATGCTATGGCTTTCCACCGTATTGATCGTGGGGTTTGGCGGTTTGACCGTCCTCCTTCACGATCCGATCTGGATTCAGGTCAAGCCGACGGCGATCTACCTGTTGTTCGGGGTGACCCTGCTGATCGGACTGTGGCGCGGCAAGGCGCTGCTGAAAATCCTGCTTGAGGCCGCCTTTGAAGGGCTGTCTGACGAAGGCTGGCTCAAGCTTTCCCGCAATTGGGGCCTGTTCTTCCTGGTTTTGGCCGCCCTTAACGAAGGGCTGCGGCACTGGCTTTCCTTCGGGGACTGGATTGCGGCCAAGTTGTGGGTCTTTCTCCCCGCCACTTTCCTGTTCACCTTTGCCCAGATCCCGATGCTGCTGCGCCACGGGTTAGCCGTCGATGAGCAGGCGGAAGTGCTGGAAAATCCGCCGCACGAGTAAGCCCACCCGTGCCAAAGGACAGGGGACACCCGCCAAAAACAGTGTGACTTTATCGCCTGTCCGGGCGATAGTGTCATCCTGCCCACAGTCACTGTGGGCCAACCACAAGCTTCAATTTTAGGGGGAAGCAAATGGCTAAGTTTTTCGGAAACCTGCACCTTGTGCTGGTTGTCGGGCTGATCGCGGCGGTTGCCGTGATGCTCCACTGGGCCGGTTCGGCCACGGTCGATGTCAATTCGGTCTTCCGCTGGATGCACGTGTTCTTCGGCATCCTGTGGATCGGCCTGCTCTATTACCTCAACTTCGTGCAGGTTCCGACCATGCCGACCGTGCCGGATGAGCTGAAGAAGGGCGTGACCGGCTATATCGCACCCAAGGTGTTCTTCTTCTTCCGCTGGGCCGCGCTGCTCACCGTGGTGACCGGCCTCGTGATCGCATTCGTCAATGGCTATGGCCACCAGGCGATGACCTTCTCGGGTGAAGGCAACGTCAACCTGATCGGGCTGGGCATGTGGCTGGCGCTGATCATGGCGTTCAACGTCTGGTTCATCATCTGGCCGGCGCAGAAGCGTATCCTGGGCATTGTCGAAGCAACGGCTGAGGAAAAGGCCAAGCTGGCGCCGCGTGCACTGATGGCGAGCCGCACCAACCTGCTGCTCTCGCTGCCGATGCTCTATGCAATGGTTAGCGCCAACCTGGGCTGATCACAGCCGAAGGGCAAAACGAAAGGGCGCGGTACCCACGGGTGCCGCGCCCTTTTCCTTTAGGGCTGCGATGCACTAGTTTGGCAGGGTGGGCTTGTCCGCAATCAACCGGGTAAGATCAAAATCTTGCGGCCCAAGCCATCCGTTGACGTAGTTCGCATAGTAGAGTGCGAACATGGCGATCGACAGGAACGTCGCCCGCCGCGCGATCCGGCGCGGCTGGAAATTGGCCGGCGCGCTGTGGGCCTGCCCCTTGATCGTGGCTTCACCAGCCTCTTCATGCGTGCGAATGCCAAAAGGCAGAACCAGAAACGCAGCGAGCACCCAGAACATCGCGTAGATTGCTATGATCGACGTAATCTTCATGCTTCATGCCTCCGGCAGGATAACGCGGACCTGTGGTTTTTTGCCCGACCAGCGCTGTGCAGCGCGGCGGGCGGCAAGGCGGGCAGCCTCTGACACGGCTTCGCGATCATGGCGAGCCCCGCCTTTAAGCTTGGTCAGGGCAACCGCTACGTCCTCGCGCGCCTCAGCGGTAAAGTCGTCGTAATCCTCGTCCAGAGGCAGGCCAATTCCTTCCACCTGAACCCTGCCCTTGCCATCAAGGACAACGATAACCAGGCCGTTGGCGGCAAGCCGCCGCCGCATAACGATCGCTTCGCCATCGGCCGGGACCAGAATATCACCGTCAAGAACCAGTCGCCCGGCGCGGACCTCCGAAATCTTGCCCGGCTTGCCCGGCGCAAGCCGGATCAAATCCCCGTTCTGCTGAACCACCGCCTTGGCGATCCCGCGCGCGCGCCCTACCCGCGCCTGTTCGCGCATATGGCGAACCTCACCGTGGACCGGGACGAGTATCTCAGGCCGCAACCAATCGTATAGCGCTTCAAGCTCTGGACGCCCCGGATGGCCTGATACGTGGATTTCGGCCTGCCGGTCGGTCACCATCGTGATGTCACGTGCGGCCAGGCGGTTCTGGATGCGGCCGATGGCAACCTCGTTCCCGGGAATCTGTCGGCTTGAGAACATCACGACATCGCCAGCTTCCAAGGCGATCTGGTGGTTGCCTTCGGCCACCCGTGACAGTGCGGCGCGCGGCTCACCCTGCCCGCCCGTGGCCAGGATCAGCACCTCCCCGCGCGGCAGGTTCATGGCCGTATCGAAATCAACCAGATCAGGCAGGTTCTTCAGATAGCCGCTGGCCTGAGCGGTCCGAATGATCCGATCAAGCGATCGGCCAGCCACACAGAGGCGGCGGTTGGTGGCTTCTGCCACTTCACCCAAAGTCTGAAGTCTGGCGACATTCGAGGCGAAGGTGGTCACCAGTACCCGCTTGCCCCGATGTTTGGCCACTTCTTCAAGCAGAGCCCGGCGGACCTCTCCTTCGGAACCCGACGGATTGGGATTGAACACATTGGTGGAATCGCAGACCAGCGCAAGGACCCCCTCATCACCGATCGCAGTCAGCTCCGCCTGGGTCGCCGGCACGCCAACCAGGGGCTCGTCATCCAGCTTCCAGTCACCGGTGTGGAAGATCCGGCCATAAGGCGTTTCGATAACAAGCGCATTCCCTTCGGCGATTGAGTGCGCCAGCGGGACATAGCGGATCGCAAAGGGGCCAAGCTGAAATGGCTCAAGATGGTCAATGACTTTAAGCGGCACTTCCTTGAGCAGCCCGGCTTCCTGCAGCTTGTCTGCGACAAGCCGTGCCGTGAACGGCGTTGCGTAAAGCGGAACCCCCAGTTCCTCGGCAAAGTATGGCACCGCTCCGATGTGATCTTCATGCGCGTGGGTCAGGACGATCCCGACCAGATCCTGCTTGCGCTCCTCGATGAATTCCAGATCGGCGAAGACCAGTTCGGTCCCCGGATACTCATTCGCGCCGAAGGTCATGCCCAGATCGACCATCAACCATTTCCCGTCAGCCCCATAGAGGTTGACGTTCATGCCAATCTCGCCCGAACCGCCGAGCGCGCAAAACAGCAGTTCCTGGCCGGGCTTCACTTGGCTTTCTCGGCCAGGATGGCCATGCCTTCCAGAGTCAGATCAGCATCCACGGCATCGAAAATGTCGGTGTGCTTGTCGAACAGGATCGCCAGCCCCCCGGTCGCAATTACCTTGGCGGGACGGCCAATTTCGGCGCGCATGCGGGCGATCAATCCTTCCATCATGGCGACATAACCCCAGAAAACGCCGATCAGCATCTGATCCTCGGTATTTCGCCCGATCACGCTGTCGCTGTCAGGGCTCCGGATCGCGATACGCGGCAGCTTGGCCGTGTTGCCGACCAGCGCATCCAGAGAGAGGTTGATCCCCGGTGCGATTATCCCGCCCTTGTAGGCCCCATTGAAATCAATCGCATCGAAAGTCGTGGCCGTGCCGAAATCGACCACGATCAGGTCTCCTGGATACTTGGCATGGGCACCAATCGCATTGACTGCCCGATCTGCGCCCAGCGAGCGTGGCTCGTCGACGTCAATCTCCATCCCGTAATCAACCGGAGCAACACCCGCGACCAGCGCCTTCACGCCGAAATACTTGTCCGCCAGCACCTCAAGATTGTGCAGGGCGCGCGGGACCACCGTGGAAACGATGATCTTCTGGATGGCTGCGCGTTCGATCCCCTCGATCTGCAACAGCTGCATCAACCAAACGGCATATTCGTCACCGGTCCGACGCGGATCAGTGGCGATACGCCAGCGCGCCCTAATCGAACGATCCTCGAACAGCGCAAAGACTACGTTGGTGTTACCGACATCGATCGCGAGCAGCATGGCCTAACTCCCGTTGGAAAGGTTGATCTCGCCGGCGTGGATGGCACGCAAAGTGCCATCCGCCAAGCGCAGTTGCAGCGCGCCGTCGGGCGCGAGTCCGACATAGGTCCCGGTAGCGGTCGGCTCTTGCCCTTCCCCCACCTTCAGCGGGGTGCCGATCGGGTGGGCTGCTTCGTCCCAGCGCCGGATCAGCGGATCAAGCCCAAAGGCCCGCCAGCGCTCCACCTCTTGATCCACAGCCTTGGCCAGTTCCTGAGCAAAAACATCGCGATCCGGGCAATTACCGATCTGCGCGAGTGCCACGGTCGGTCGATCAGCAAGCTCGGGCGCAACGGCCAGATTCACGCCGATCCCCACAACGACGCCGCCAGGCCCGCCTTCCAGCAGAATGCCCGACAGCTTCCGGCCATCGACCAACAGATCATTCGGCCATTTCAGCATCACATTGGTACCCGGGGGCACAAACCGCATAATGGCTTCGCGCACCGCCAGCCCTATCGCCAGAGAAAGTGTGCCAAGCGGAGGATCACCGGCATGGCTGGAAACGAAGGTCGAGCCCATGAAATTGCCGCGGCCATCGGACCAGGAACGCCCCAGACGGCCGCGCCCGCTCGTCTGGCGATTGGCGACAATCCAACTGCCGTCTAACACGGGATCGCCGGCAGCAAGCCGCTCAAGCAGCGTCCCGCTGGTTGAAGCGAGTTCCTCGAAGACCTCGATCAACGGCTGGCTCAGGGGGTGATCAGCGCGGCAGCGGCTGCCAGCGACAGGCCATCCAAGCACTTGGTCAGGAGATAGCCCGCTGGCGAAATGGCCAGGGCGCAGAGGCCCAGCAGGACCTGGTGGACCCAGTCGCTCTGCCCCGTCACCTTCATGGCTGGTTCGTCAAAATACATGACCTTGACCACCTTGAGGTAATAGAACGCCCCGATCACGCTGGCAGCGATACCGATTGCCGCAAGCGGAACCATCCCGGCCTCGACCGCGGCCTGAAACACCACAAATTTGCCCCAGAACCCGAACAGCGGCGGGATGCCCGCCAGGCTGAACATAACCATGGCAAAGGCGGCGGCCAGCAGCTTGCGGTGCCGTGAGAGACCGGCGATGTCGCGCAGGTCCTCGACCGGCCCACCATCGGCGTCCTTGAACATCAGCAGGGACACAAAGCCGCCAATCGTCATCGCCACATAGATCGCCAGGTAGACGAGCATCGCTGCCACACCCTTGGCGGTGCCGGTGGCAAGGCCGATCAGCAGAAAGCCAACGTTGTTGATCGAAGAATAGGCCAGCAGGCGCTTGAGGTTGGTCTGGCCAATGGCGCCGAGCGCACCGACGATGATCGAAGCCAGCGCCGCGAAAATCACGATCGGCTGCCAGGCAGCGACCTGATGCCCAAAAGCGGTCATCGCCACGATCACAGTCAACGCCAGCGCGGCAACCTTGGGGGCCGAGGCGAAGAAGGTGGTTACCGGGGTCGGCGCACCCTCGTAAACGTCAGGCGTCCACATGTGGAACGGCACGGCGCTGATCTTGAAGGCCAGGCCGGCGAAGATGAAGACGAGGCCGAAGATCGCGCCGGTTGAAATCTTGCCATTCAGCGCAGCGGCGATGCCGGCGAAGTCAATCGTCCCGGCAAAGCCATAGGTCAGGCTGGTTCCGAACAGCAGAATGCCTGAGGCCAGCGAACCCAGTACGAAGTACTTTAGGCCCGCTTCGGCCGAGCGATCATCGGTGCGCAGGAAGGCCGCGAAAACATAGGCGGCGAGCGAGTTCAGCTCGAGCCCAATGTAGAGCGTCAGCAGGTTCGTCGATGAGACCATCAAGCACATGCCGAGCACGGCGAACAGCACCAGCACCGGATACTCCGGGCGATAGGCCCCGACCCGCTGGAAGAACGCCGGGGCGACCAGCAGCGAAGCACCGGCAGCGGCGAAGATCAGCAGCTTGGCGAAAGCGGCAAAGGCCGTTGCGGCGAAGAGGCCCGAGAACGCCAGCGTTTCGGCACCCTTGGCACCGCTGAACAGCGTTGGCGCAGTAAGCGCTGCACCCACCGCAAGGACGGCAACCGATAGCCAGGTAATAAGGCGCGCACCGGCATCACTGCGGGACCAAGCGGCACCAAGCAGCAGCAGCAGGCCGGACAGGCTGAAGAGAACCTCAGGCGCGGCGAGGCGGAAAGACTGAACGAAATCCATCAGTGCGCTCCCCCGTGCGCGGCATGTTCATTGGGTGCGGTGGCAGCCTTTGGCTTGGGCGCGGT
>JBEEIN010000028.1:0-31896 GCA_041169825.1 Pseudomonadota bacterium | reverse complement strand
CCGCCCGCACCGCCGCTGCCGGCACCCAGCCTTTCCGCACCAGCCACTTGGCCTGCCAGTGATGACTTGGCGGACTGGGCCCTGTTGCCGACCAAGCCCGACTGGGCGGGTGGGATGCGGGGCGAATGGATTCCGGGCGAGGGCGGGGCGGCCGAGCGGCTCGACAGCTTCGCCCGCCGCGCAGCGCGCTATGCCAACCGGCGCAACCTGCCTTCGATGCTGGGCACCTCACGCCTTTCACCCCACCTGCATTTTGGCGAGATTTCGCCGGCACAGGTCTGGCATGCGGTCAGCAACGCCGGTGGATCGGTCGATGTCTTCCTGGGAGAGTTGGGCTGGCGCGACTACGCCGCCAACGTGGTGCACCAGTTCCCCGACTATGGCGCGCGGTCCTACAAGGAAGAGTTCGATCGCCTGCCCTGGCGCACCGGGCCCGAGGCCGAGGCTGACCTCAAGGCCTGGCAACAGGGCCGGACCGGCTATCCGATCGTCGATGCCGGGATGCGCGAACTGTGGGCGACGGGGTGGATGCACAACCGGGTGCGGATGATTGTCGCTTCGTTCCTGATCAAGCACTTGCTGATCGATTGGCGGCTTGGCGAGGCGTGGTTCTGGGATACGCTGGTCGATGCCGACTATGCCCAGAACGCGGTCAATTGGCAGTGGAGCGCCGGTTCGGGCGTCGATGCCAATATGTTCGTGCGGATCATGGCCCCGCTCACACAAAGCCCGAAGTTCGACGCCGCCGGCTATATCCGCCAGTGGGTACCCGAACTGGCCGGGCTGGGCGATGCCGAAATCCACGATCCCGGTCTGCTGCGCCCGCGCGGCTATCCAGCCAAGATCGTCGAGCATGTCGCAGGCCGCGCTCGAGCGCTGGCAGCCCATGCGGCGATGAAAACGGTTTGACCGCAGAGCGGTGATCTTGACCGCCATTCCTTTGACCTCGGTCAAAGCGGACCATTTCTGCTACAGTTAGGTTTGCAAATAGGGCGCGACTAGCTTGACAGCGGTCGAGCCCCGTGAAAAGTTGTCCGGACAAATTTGGCGTTACCGCCGGATTGGAGAGTGGTCATGAGTGCTGAACTGCCGCCCCCGTATACCGCGCTGACCAAGCACCCGATGCTGGCGCGGACCAATCATGATGAATCCGCGCGGTTCAATTTCCTGACGCACCTGAACCGCTATCTTTCCGGCACGCTGGGGCCGGGCAACAAGCTGGCTTATGAAAAGCGCGTCCTGCCGGCCTTCCGCGCCGAACATGGCCGCGATCCGGAACATCGCTATGAAATCCGCGACTGGATGAACCAGGATCCGTTCCACCGGATGTGGTCGGCTCTCAAGCGCAATTCGATGGAAATGCGTCAGCAGAACGGCCGCTCGACCGTGCTGCGCCAGTTGGACGAATTGGATGCCCAGGCCCGCCAGTTCAACGAACACTCTGGCCAGCTTGAGCTTGATCCCAGGATTGAGCAACCGATCTATCAGACCGCCGTGGACATCCACTGTCAGCCGGGCGGCTATCACGGCGAAGAACGTCCAGGCGATGTCTCGGCCGGGGCCAATTACGACGTTGGCATTTTTGCCACGACCGGCGGCCAGCTTGGCGGGCTGAATGACGGTGGCGGGCAGGCAGTGGTCAATTGGATCAAGAAGGACCGGCCCGATTGGCAACCGCGCCGGATTCTCGATGTCGGTTGCACGGTGGGTCACAATGCCGTGCCAATTGCGGCTGCCTTTCCCGATGCCGAAGTGATCGCGATTGACACGGCGGGGCCCTCGCTCCGCTATGGCGCGGCACGCGCAGCCGGGCTGGGCGTCAAGAACATCAAGTTCGTCCAGGCCAGTGGTGAGGATCTGTCGCGCTATCCGGACGGCCATTTTGACTGGGTGCAGACGACGATGTTCCTGCACGAGCTGTCGGCGCAATCCATGCCGCGGCTGCTGGCGGAATGTAACCGGGTCCTGGCCCCCGGCGGGTTGATCCTGCACGTTGAACAGCCGCAATATTCGCCGGAAATGCCGCTGTTTGAGCAGTTCATGCGCGATTGGGATGCCTTCAACAATAACGAGCCATTCTGGTCGGCCATGCATGGCGTGGACTTGAAGGACGTGATGGCCAGCGCCGGTTTTGCCAAGGCTGACCAGTTCGTGGTCGGCGTGCGTGCGGTTGTCGACCGATCGATCTTCCCCGCCGCCGAAAGCGAAGAGCAGGAGGACTATGGCCGGGCTGCAGTCTGGAACGCCTATGGTGCCTGGAAGCCGGTTGCGAAGGAGATGGCAGCATGACCGAAGGAATCGACTGGATCGCCCGCGCAGGGGCCAAGCCCAAGGGCCGCAGGCCCGAATTCTTCGAGGACTCAGCGGTCGATCGGCTGCTTTCGCTGACCATGGCCGTGGTTGGTGAAGTGTCGGTGCTGCGCGAACGGCTGGATACGGTTGAGCGGCTGCTGGATGCCAAGGGCACGATCAGCCGCGCCGATATCGAGGGCTATGTTCCCGATGGTGCCGCCGGTGCTGAGCGTGGCGAAATGACGCGGGCCTATATCGCCCGGGTCATGCGCGGCTTCCAACAGGAAGTCGAAGCGCTGGAAAATCCTGATCCGCCAATCATGGATTGGGTAGAAAAGCTCTCAAAGTAACCAGCGATCGTCAAAGGCGGCGCTAACGGGGGAAAGCATATGGAAGAAGTGTTGGTGCTGCGATGGTTCCACATCCTCGCCATGGTCTATTGGCTGGGCGGCGAATGGGGTGTGTTCCAGACGAGCTATAATGTGATGAACGGCAGCCTCTCGCTTGAAGAGCGGCGGCGGCACATGGAAACGGCCTACCGGATCGATATTCTGGCGCGCACGGGTATCATCACCCTGCTGCCACTGGGGCTGCATATGGGCCATATCTATGGCCTGCAGCCGTTCGGCGGGTCGTTCCTGACTGCGATGTGGATCTTCGTCGCCCTCTGGCTGGGCCTGTGCTGGGCTGCGTTCATCAAGCGTGAGACTGACCTGGGCATCAAGCTGACCAAGCTGGACGAAATGGTGCGCTGGGTGCTGATCCCGACGATCTTTGTGGTCGGCATTTCCTCGCTGCTGGGCCACGGGCCGTTCGAAGCGGGCGAGGGCATGCGCTGGTATTCGCTGAAGTTCACGCTCTATGGCTTTGCACTGTGCATCGGCCTGGCGCTGCGCTGGATCATGCGGGCCTGGACCATCCGCTTCCGTCAATTGGCACTGGGTCCCAACCCTGAAGCCCAGGCGGCCCTGGAACGCGAGTTTGGCTATGGCCGGATGCTGGCCTATGTCTACTGGATCACGATTTCCGGGATCTGCTTCCTCGGCACGGTCAAGCCGCTCTGAAGAAAGCTAAAGGCGAATGCGAAGGGCTCCCTGATCGGGGAGCCCTTTTCATTTCAGGATCTGGTTCATCTCGATCAGGATGCCGTCCGGATCGAAGAAGTTGCAGCCCAGCACCCGGATCGGCGGTCCGCCATTGCGGCCGGGATATTCCTGCAGGCGCGGCGGCGCGGTGACAGTTACTCCGGGAACCTGTCCGGCCGCCTTGCAGCGACCCGCAACATCATCGGTGTTCATAACGATCACCACGCCCCCCGGTCCCATGCGGGTGGGATAGGAGGCGGCGGGCAGCTTGGGCTCGATCCACTGCATCAGCCCGATCCACCCAACCCAGCCATCATTGGCGTTGAGCAACACCAGGCGCGCCTTGGCACCCGGTGGGCCGGCGGGAAGGGCCACACCGCTGGTTTCGACAACGGCATCGTAATTGACCTTCATCCCCACGACATAGCGATAGAGCTTCAGGCTGGTTTCCATGTCGCGCACGATCAGGGTGGTGCGGCGGACGTCGGTCGGGACGCGTTCGGCCGGAATGGCTATCCCGGGAGCCGTGGGCTTGGGCAGCACCTGGTCCTGACCCCGCACCGCCACTGGTGCGGCGAGCGCAAGCAGGGACAGGGCAAGCCGCATCAGGCGCTTTCCTCGACCGCGCCAGAGGCGATCAGGCTGGCAACCTTGTCTGCCGGATAGCCGAGAGCGGCGAGCACCGAGCGCGCATCCGCACCCGGCAGGGGCAAGGTGCTGGGCGATCCCGGACGTTTGCCGTCCATCTCCAGCGGAATGGTCGGCAGCTTGGTTACTGCGCCGCTATCGAGGGTCACAGGTTCCATGCCCCCGGCATTGAGGTGGGGATCGTCAAACAGCTCTTCCGGCTTGCCGATCGGCGCGAAGGGCATGCCCGTGCCATCAAGCTTGGCGATGACTTCGGCGCGGGTCATCTGGCTGACGAGTTCGCGGATGCGGGGCAGGATCCGGTCACGCGCCAGGACGCGCTGGTTATTGGCCCGGATCGATTCGTCCGACCACAGATCATCCAGCCCGAACAGGGCGCAGAATTTCTGCCACAGCGCATCGGTGACCACGCCGATGAAGACCGGATCATCCTTCGTCTCGAACACGTCGTAGATCGCCCAGGCTGAGACGCGCGCCGGCATTGGTGCTGCGGGTTTGCCGGTCACCGCAAACTGGGCCATGTGCTGGCCGACCAGGTAGGCCGTGGTTTCGAACAGGCTGGCGACCACCTTTTGCCCGCGTCCGGTGCGGTGGCGTTCTTCCAGCGCGGCGAGGATGCCGATCACGCCAAACATGCCGCCGGTTACGTCAATCACGCTGGCCCCGGCGCGCAGCGGACGTCCCGGCGGGCCGGTCATATAGGCGAGGCCACCCATCATCTGCGCAACCTCATCCAGCGCCGTGCGCTGTTCATAGGGGCCCGGTAGGAAGCCCTTTTCAGAGCAGTAGATCAGCCGTGGGTTGGTTTTGGCCAGGCTATCGTAATCTAGCCCAAGCCGATCGAGCGCGCCGGGCCGGAAGTTCTCGACCAACACATCAGCCTGTCCGCACAAGTCCTTGGCCACAGCCAGCCCATCGGCGGATTTGAGATCGAGGCAGATCGATTGCTTGCCGCGGTTGTACATCGGGAAATAGCCCGCACCCGAGCCGAGCAGCCGCCGGGTCTGGTCGCCACCAATCGGTTCAACCCGCACCACCTCTGCCCCCAACCCGGCCAGGATATGCCCGACCGTGGGCCCCATCACCATGTGGGTGAATTCAACAACCTTGATCCCCGCGAGGGGCGTGGGTGCGCTCATCGGGCGAGCCTTTCCTGATAATCGAGCATTGGTCCGGCATCGGGCGTGAAGCCGTAAAGCGGTTCGCCCGGCAGGGCATCGGCCAGAATGCTCCGGACTTGGAGCAGCTTGTCGAGATCGATCCCGGTCTTCAGGCCCATTGCATTGAGCATCAGCACCAGGTCTTCGGTCACCAGGTTGCCGGAAGCGCCGGGGGCATAGGGACAGCCGCCGAGACCGCCGAGCGAGGCATCAAGCGTGGTGATGCCTTCCTCAAGCCCGGCCACCGCATTGGCCAGGCCCAGACCGCGCGTGTTGTGGAGGTGCAGGGTGGTGAGCCTGTCGCCCACGGCGCCGCGAACCTTGCGGATCAGGCGCTTGACCTGCGCCGGATCGGCATAGCCAGTCGTGTCGGACAGGCTGAATTCCTGCGCCCCCGCTTCGGCCGCGGCGGCGGCAAGCCGCACCACCTGATCTTCGCTGACCGCCCCCTCAATCGTGCAGCCAAAGGCAGTGGAAAGGCCAACAGCGAAATGGATGCCGGCCGCCTTGGCGATCTGCGCGACTTCGGCGATCTCGGCCAGCATGGCGGGGTGATCCTTGCGGACATTGCGCAGCGAATGGGTTTCGCTCATCGAAAAGGGGATCGACATGCCGTGGACACCGGCCTCCACGGCGCGGGCGGCGCCTTTGGCATTGGGCACCAGCGCGACGACATTCAGGCCCGCGATGGTCCGGGCAAAGGCAACCAGTTCCGCCGTATCCGCCATCTGCGGCAACAGACTGGGCGGAACGAAGGAGCCGACCTCGATCTCCTTCACCCCGGCGGCGGCTTCGGCCGCAATCCAGGCCTTCTTGGCCTCCAGCGGCATGACCCGGTCAATCGACTGCAAGCCATCGCGGGGACCGACTTCGGAAACGAGGATTTCGGTCATGCGCGTTTCTCCAGGTATACCCAAGGTCGGGCTGCGCAGTCGGCCTTGGTCCAGGCGGCGATGGCGTCGCGGTGTTTGAGGGTCAGGTCGATGGCATCCAGCCCTTCCAGCAGCATGACCTTTGCCTCTTCGTCGATGGTAAAGGTCCAGGCCTGGCCATTGGCGGCCACGGTTTGCGCCGCAAGGTCGATCGCGACGTTTTGCCACGGCAGTTGTTGGACCACATCGATCGGCAATTCGATCGGCAGCAGTCCGTTGCGGATGCAGTTGTTGCGGAAGATCGGCGCGAAGCTAGGGGCGATGATGGCTTCGATCCCGAATTCGGCCAGCGCCCAGACGGCGTGTTCGCGGCTTGATCCGCAGCCGAAATTGGCTCCGCCCAGCAACAGGCGGGTGCCCTTGGCGTCAGGCTGGTTGAGCGCGAAGGCAGGGTCTGCGATCCGCTGGTCGGCATTGGTGTAACGCCAGGGGGCGAACAGCCCGTCCGCCAGCCCGGTGCGCCCGGTGCTGCGCATTTCGCGGCTGGGGATGATCGCATCGGTATCGATGTTGTCGATCAACAGCGGCACACCTGTGCTGGTAATGGTGGAGACGGGCTTCATGACGTCACCACTTTTCGCGGATCGGCAATGGCCCCGGCCAAGGCCGATTCGACGACAACTTCCGGGCTGGCAATGTGGGTGCGAATGCCCGGGCCCTGTCGACCTTCGAAATTGCGGTTGGTGCTGCTGATCGTGCGGCTACCGGGCTCAAACCCTTCGCCGCCGGCGTAGAAGCACAGCGAGCAGCCCGCATTGCGCCATTCGAAACCGGCATCGGTGAAGATCCGGTCAAGCCCTTCGGCTTCGGCCGCGCGCTTGACCGCCATGGAGCCGGGCACGACCAGCGCCTTGCGGATGCCGGGGGCAATCCGCTTGCCTTTCAGCAGCGTCGCGGCGCGGCGCAGGTCAGAAATACGGCTGTTGGTGCAGGAACCGATGAAGGCTGCATCGATCGGCGTGCCGATGATTGGCTGCCCGGCCTTCAGCCCGATATAGTCATGCACCCGCTGCGGCCCTTGCGGTATTACTCCGTCAACTGGGATGGCCTGCTCCGGACTGGTGCCCCAGCTGACCATCGGGGCTAGGCTGGCAGCATCAATCTCAATCTCGCGGTCGAACACCGCATCGGCATCGCTGGCCAGCGCGGACCAATAGGCACCGTCAAAGCTGGCCGGGGCATAGGACCGCCCGGCGAGGTAGGCGAAGGTCACCGCATCAGGCGCGATGATGCCGGTCATGGCCGAGAATTCGGTCGCCATGTTACACAGCGTCATGCGCCCTTCCATGTCGAGCCCGCGCACCGCCGCACCGGCAAATTCAACCACGTGGCCCGCGCCGCCGCCCGCGCCGTGGGCGGAAATCAGCGCCAGCGCCATGTCCTTGGCGGTAACCCCCGGCGGCAGGGCGCCGTTGAAGGTGACCCGCATCGATCCCGGCCGGGCCAGCCGCAGCACGCCGGTTGCCATGGCGTGCTCGGCCTCGCTTGAGCCAATCCCCCAGGCCAGCGCGCCAAAGGCACCCTGGGTGCAGGTGTGGCTATCGGGAGCAACCAGCGTGACGCCCGGCAGGACTATGCCCTGTTCGGGCGAGATCACATGGACAATCCCCTGATCGCGGTCCGTTACGTCAAACAGGGTCAGGCCCGCGGCGAGCGCGGCCTCGCGCGTTTCGGTGATGAAGGCCTGTCCGCCCGGCATCAGCGTCTGGTCGCCGCGGCCGATCCGGGTATCGACAATGTGATCCATCACCGCGAAGACCCGGGCGGGATCATGGACCGCGCGCCCGGCCGCAGCCATCGATTTCAGCGCGGCAGCGCCCGTGCGTTCGTGCAGGAAGGTCCGGTCAATCGCGATCAGGGCGCTACCGCCCGGGGTTTCAGCCACCCGGTGTGCATCCCAGATCTTGTCGAACAGCGTTGGCATGATGGGCCTGTCTTACACCCTGCTTCGGCCAATGCGAGCGGCATGCGGCATCAGCATCAGCCCTTTGCCTGCAGTGCCATCGCGAACTGTCGCGCGGCGCTGGCGCGCACCAATGCCCGGCATTCTAACGCCAACTGTTCGAGCGCGATGTCCTCTGGCGCGAAGGGGATCGCGTGGGCGGCATTGCCTTCGTACCAGGGGGCAAAAAAGTGGCGGGCGCGAGCAATGGCCCAGGCTCGGGTCAGATAGGAACCGAACCGGTCGGGCGTGAAATCCGGGAACAAGCGGTCGGGATCGCCCGGCGGTACGGCCGGAAGCGCCACTGTGCCAAGACCCAGCGCGGTGCGCGCAGCCTCGATCACCGCAGCCCAAGGGGCCCAATCGCGCGGCGCTTCGCCTGGCCAGGGGCTGGAGAGACCATGACCGGGCAGGTCAATCGCCGTGCCCCGGATGGCCATGCAGTCGAGCGCCTGGCCCGGAGCGTGAATCTCAAGCAGGTCGGCAGGATTGGCCTCCGCCCGGCGCCAGTGCAGCTGACCGCTGAAGGCGGGCGTGCTGATCGAGATAAAGCCCTGATGGCTGTCCGCCTTGGGTTCGATCACCGGCGCGGGCGTCAGGGTCTGGAGAAACGCAAGGCTGGCGGCGATCTGGTCATCCGGGGTGCGAACCTTGCGGGCCGACCAGCTGGCTGGCATGTCGCCCAGCCGATCGATATGCGCCTGCATCGGATCGCCATCATAGGCCGTGATAAAGACCGGCGCAGACACGGCATCGGGCGGCGGGATATCGCGCGGCGCGGCCAGTACCGCAGCATAGCCATGGCGGAAGCTGTCCCCCGCATCGAGGATTTCCATGATGATGTCGTGGACCTTGCCCGGATCATCATGCGCATTGCGCATCCGGGTTTCGTTGCGGACATCGTACCAGGGGAAGAACCAGGCCTGTTCCAGTACGCGGTTCCACGCCCAGACCAGATGCTGGCCATAGGGCAGCGGCAGGAAAGGCGGGGTGTAATTGGCACCGAAAGCTGCTTTTTCGGCCTCGGTCCAGACGCCATAGCCGCCCGCGGCGATCCCGCTGAACCGTTCGGGGTGCCGCTTCAGCGCGGTGATCAGGATGATCGCGCCCGAGTGGAAGCCATAGGCGGGCACCTGCTCCAGCCCCATGGCGGCGATGAATTCGACAATGGCATCGGCATAGTCATCGATATTCGGGCTGGCCTTGGCCAAAGGCTCCGACTGGCCGAAGCCCGGCGTATCAGGCGCGATGCAGGTGAAGTGGGCGCCCCAGTGCCGCATCAGCTCTTCATATTCGCCGCCCGAGCGGGGGCTTTGGTGGACCAGCAGCAGCACCGGACCAGTGCCCGCCCTGCGATAATGCACGCGGCGACGGTTCGCTCCGCTGCCCAGGGTCAGGTAGTGGCGGGTGATCGTTGCAGCCATGGCAAGTTGTCCGGACAAATTGTACTCGACAACCGCATAGTGCGGCGGCAAAGTCAGCGCAAGCGAGGGAGATGCGATTAATGAGTCTGATCGGCACGCGGATGGTGAGTGATGGTAAAACCGCCCGCCAGATCTTTGATGAAGTGATGGCCAACCCGGCGCGCAAGAAGTTCGGCTTCGGCAGCAAGCTGGCGATCATCAATGTCGATTTCCAGCAGGCCTATACCGCGATCGACAAGTTCGCGACGGCCTATGAAACCGATCCCCGCCAGATCGAATATGCCAACACCATCAGTCGGCTTGCCCGGGCGAAGGTGATGCCCGTGGTCTGGACCCGAGTGGCCTACAAGGCCGACGCCGGGGATGCCGGGGTGTGGGGCACGCGGACCGATACACCGGATTCGCTGCAGAACATCAAGTACGAGAGCGAACGGCACCTGTATGATCCCCGGGTCGAGATCGGACCGGATGACCTGCAATATACCAAGCGGATGCCATCAGCCTTTTTTGAGACCCCGCTGGCCAGTTACCTGGTCTGGCACAAGGTCGATACCGTGGTGGTGACGGGCGGATCGACCAGCGGTTGCGTCCGCGCCACGGCGGTTGACGCGCTGAGCCATGGCTATCGCACGATCGTCCCGATTGAAACCTGTGCCGACAAGCACGAATCCTATCACTTTGCCAACCTGACCGACTTGCAGCTCAAATATGCCGATGTTGAGCCGGTGCAGGCGGTGATCGATTGGCTGGAAGCGCGCTGATGTACGAGGGCGCCCCTGATCCGCAGCTATACGATTATGCCCCCTATCGCGGGCGCAAGAAGATCGTCTGGCCGGGCGGCAAGAGCGTGGCGGTCTGGGTGGCACCCAATCTCGAATACTACGAGATCGACCCACCGGCCCATCCCAAGCGCAAGGCCTGGGCCCGGCCGCATCCTGACGTGGTCGGCTATTCCCATCGCGATCATTCCAACCGCGTCAGCCACTGGCGCATGGCCGAGGTGATGAGCAAGCACGGCTTCCCCGGCTCGGTCAGTCTCTCGGTCGCGCTGTGCCAGCACCATCCTGAAGTGGTGGCCGACGGCGCGGCCCGGGGGTGGGAGTTCTTCAGTCACGGCATTTACAATACACGATATGCCTATGAAATGTCAGAAGATCAGGAGCGAGCCATCATTGCGGATTCAATCCGCACCGTGCGCGAGGCGACCGGGCAAACGATCCGCGGCTGGCTGGCCCCGGCGCTGACTCATACGCCGCGCACGCTCGATCTGATCGCGGAAATGGGCCTCGATTACACCTGCGACCTCTATCACGACGACCAGGTGCAGGAGGTAAAGGTCAAGTCGGGCCGGCTCGCCTCGATCCCCTATAGCCTTGAGGTCAACGACCATTACGGCTTCTTCGTCTACAATATGTCGGGCCGCGAATATGCCGACACGCTGATCCGCCAGTTCGAACGCCTGGCAGCGGAAGGTGAGGCATCGGGAACGGTCATGTGCATCCCGCTCCATGCCTATCTGATCGGCCAGCCACACCGGATTGGCCCGTTCGAAGAGGCGCTGCGCCATATCGCTGCCGATGGCCGGGCCTGGATCGCCCGCGCGGGCGAGATTGTCGACGCGTGGAGGGCGCAAGCATGACCCTCGATCCAGCCTATCTTGACTATCCCAAGCGCCGCCACGGCTATGATCATGATCTCTATCCCTGGTCTGCGCTGCATGAGCGGCGGACCATATCGTGGCCGCAGGGATCGGTGGCAGTCTGGGTCTGCGTCAGCCTGGAATGGTTCCCGATCGTGCCGGGCGGCGCCTTTGCCGCGCCGGGGCACATGCAGACCGCCTATCCCGATTACCGGCACTATACGGCGCGGGATTATGGCAACCGGGTGGGGGCGTGGCGCTTCCTAGATGCCTTGGGCAAGGCTGGGGCAAAGGCCAGCTTCGCCACCAATGCGGCCGTGGCCGAGCGCTATCCGGACCTGGTCAAGGCCGTGCTGGACGGAGGGCATGAACTGATTGCCCATTCGACCGATATGAACGGGACGATCGATTCCAGTCTGGCCGAAGCCGACGAACGGGTCTTGATCCAGGATGCCATGCAGCGGATCGAAGCGGCCAGTGGCGTGCGACCTACTGGCTGGCTTTCGATCGCCCGATCGCAGAGCTTCCACACTGTGAACTTGCTGCAGGAATGCGGTTTAACCTATTGCTGTGACTGGGTTAATGATGAATTGCCCTATCGCTTTAACAATGGGCTGATCGATCTGCCGCTGAACCACGAACTGTCCGACCGGACGATCATCGCGGTGCAGCAGCAGTCTGCTGACAGCTGGGCGCAAAGCCTGGAGGATGCCTTTGATTGGTTGGCAGCAGAGGCGGCGGTGACCGGATCGGCGCGGATGCTGCCGATCCATGTCACGCCCTATATCATGGGCCTGCCTTATCGCATCGCCGCGTTTGAGCGCCTGCTGGAACGGTTGGGGCAACGCAGCGAGTGCTGGTTTGCCCGAGGCGATCAAATCGTTTCCAGTTGGGAGCAGCAACATTGAGCAATCGCGCCGAACTTGCCCGGGCCATGCCGGCCATGTTGCGCCATGAAGGCTGGTGGGATGGCTGGTACCGCCACTTTGACGGCGAAGGGAAGATGATCGACGCGCACCGGGTGCGGACCTGGTGCGAATTCCCGGATGCGGGTGAGTGGCACTATATCCAGCACAATTGGCTGGAATGGGATGACGGCCGCACGGCGACTTATGAATTTGGCGGCCGGCTGGAGGGCGATCATCTGGTCTGGCAGACCGATCGCTTTGGCGGATATGGCTGGCAGACCCACGAAGAGGTGCTGATGCTGCGGCTGGAGCGGCAGGACGTGCCCGACGCCTATTACATCGAAATGATCGCAATCGCGCAGGACGGCCAGACTCGGTCGCGCACCTGGGAATGGTTCCAGCATGGGCGTCCGTGGAAATGGACACTGTGCAACGAGGCAAAGACCCTTCCGCCCAAGGGGAACTCATGACAAGCTAGGTTTTGCGCTGAGAGGATACTGAAAATGACACTTGCGCTCCAACACCCGATGAACCCCGACAAGACGCCGGAAGAACTGGCGCGCGGCCGCTTTGTTTCGGGCATTCGCAGCCTGATCCTCAACGATCTGGCCGGTGACCTCAAAGCCGCTTACGACAAGCGCGCCGCTCCGGCCTTCAAGAAGCGTGAGGGCCGCGATCCCGCCACCAGCCGCGATGCCCACATGGCGTTGCGCGGCGATCCGGCCTTCAACATCTATTCGGCCATGCGGGTGCAGGCGCAAAAGATGGTCTGGGCCAGCGTGGGCGAGAGCGTGGCGCGCGAAAGCGACAAGCTGGCCGCCGAAGCAGCCAGGGTTTCGAACCAGCCGGGCAGCGTCACGCTGGACCCGAATCTGGAAGTGCCGCGCAATGTTTCGGCCATCGATGTCCACCTGATGCCGGGCAGCTATACCCGCGGTGCGGAAAGCCTTGAGGCGGGTGCGATCTATGATCGGGGCCTGGCGGTCTTTTCGATGGGGCTGATGGGGGCCAACCTTGACGATATCGGCCTGTCGATGGCCAAGTACATTGCGCTGCGTTATCCCGAATTCAAGCCGCAGCGGATCCTCGATACCGGCTGCACCATCGGCCACAACACCCTGCCGTGGAAGCAGACCTATCCCGATGCCGAGGTGATTGCGATCGATGCGGCGCCGGGCGGCCTGGTCTATGGTTCGGCGCGCGCGAAGATGCAGGGGCAGGAAGTGCATTTCCGGCAGATGTGCGCCGATAGCCTGGATTTCCCCGATGCCAGCTTTGACATGGTGTGGAGCTCGATGTTCCTGCACGAGCTGTCGAAAAAGACCCGCGCAGCCGCCTTTGCCGAGGCCTATCGGGTGCTCAAGCCGGGCGGGCTGATGCTGCACATGGAGCTGCCGCCCAATGGCGAGATGAGCGCCTTTGACGGGTTCTACCTCGATTGGGACAGCTATTATAACGAAGAGCCGTTCTACAAAGGCTATCGCGACGAAAGCCCGCCGGAAATCTGCGCCCGCGCCGGTTTCGCGCCGGAAAACTACTTCCAGTTCGTGGTCCCCTCAATCGGCATCTATGGCGAGCAGGCGATTGCCGACATGGTGGCGAGCGACAAGGCCGAGGCGGTTGGTCAGGCCACGACCGGGCGGCTTGCCGAAGGGGTCATGTGGTTCGGCTTTGGAGCGTTCAAGCAATGAAGGACGATCTGCGGCCAGAAGATGCGCCGACTGAAATCTATGACGCCATGGGCCGGGCGCGGTTCTTCGCCGATCCGGGCATGGACCGCTTCGTGGCCGTGGTGATGAACCTGGCCCAGGAGGTCTGGGTTCAGGAAGAGCGGCTGCTGGCGCTTGAGGAAGATAAGGGCGCTGCCGCCACCGACCGCGAAGCCAAGCTGAAAGCCTTTATCGACCGCGTGTTCGAGCCGGTGCGCGGGGCCTAAACTCCCGCTTCAACCGGGTTGAAGCCCATCACCGCCTCGTTCGATAGCGGGGCGGTGGCGGGAACGAAGGTGTCCGGATCGATCGCCTGGGTCACTTCGCCCTGCCGTTTTGACATGGCGTGGAGCAGTTCGGTCCGTGGGCGGCGGGCAGCTTCGTAACGGGCCAATGCGGTTGCGACGTCGCCTGCCAGGTGCAGCGCCCGGGCCAGCGCCCAGCCATCCTCGATCGCCATAGCGGCTCCGGCGCCCAGAAAGGGCAGCATCGCATGGGCCGCATCGCCAAGCAGCGTGACCCGTCCGACCGACCATTGCGGCAGCGGGGCGCGATCATAAAGCCCCCATTTGATCACCGGCCCAGCCGCTTCGATCAGGCCCAAGACATCGGGGTGCCACTGGGCAAAGGCCTGGGCCACTTCGGCACGGCTGGCGCTGATTGACCAGCCTTCGCCCACCACCTCGTCCGTTTCGACCAGCCCGGCGCAATTGACCACCTTGCCACCCGCCATGGTGTAGCGGTTGAAGGTCCGGCGCGGGCCGATGAAGATGGCGCTGCGGCCCAGGCCCATGAACGGCTGGGCCGCAGCGGCAGGAACCAGGAAGCGATAGGCCAGGTGATTGGTATAGCGGGGCGCGTCGCCCGGCCAGAGCAGCGCCCGCACGGCCGAACGGACCCCGTCAGCGCCGATCAGCACCGATCCCGTGGCGCATGAACCATCGGCAAATGTTGCCGATACCTGCCCGCCGTCCTGCTCCAGCGCAGACAGACGGTGTCCGGTGTGGATTGCTACGCCAAGCTCCTGCGCGGCGGCGATCAGCACCGTTTGCAGATCGGCGCGATAGCAATGGCGAACAATGTCGCTGGTGCCATCATCGCCCAGCCCGTCGCCGGTGTCGGGCGCTCCCATCAGCAGCCGCGCTGTCTGGTAATGCAGGAACGGCAGGGTGCCGGCCGGACAGGCGACCGCAGCCACCGCGCGCTGGATACCCAGATCACGGAACACGTGCTGCGCGCCTCGGCCAAGGGTCAGCCCAGCGCCGGTTTCGCGCAGTTCGCTGGCGGCTTCGTGCACCTCAACCGGAAGGCCGGCGCGGGCAAGGGCAATCGCTGCCGTCAGGCCGCCCAGGCCTGCTCCGATCACCAAGACGGGATCATTTGTTCGCATGGCGGGAAGGTGGCGCAAATTGCGGCTCGCGACAATGATTCCCGCTTGGGGATGTCCGGACAACTCTGCTAGCCCGGCACAAACCGCGAAAAGGAACGAGGCACCATGCAGGCTTGGGAAATTGGCACCATTACGGGCATCGACGGAATGCGGCTGGCCGCGCGCGCCGAGCTGGTGCCGGGTCCCGGCGAAGTGCTGGTGGAGGTGATTGCTGCGGGCCTTAACTTCCGTGATTTGATGGTGCTGGAAGGGCGCTATGGCGCACCCAAGCCGCCGGAGCGCATCCCGCTGGCCGACGGTGTTGGACGGATTGCCGCGCTGGGCGAAGGCGTGACCGGTTGGACAAGCGGCCAGCGGGTCATCGCGCCGCACTTCTCAACCTGGATCGATGGTCCCTATTCGCTGGGGGTCTTTGCCAAGGATCTTGGCTCGAGCGCCGATGGCTGGCTGGCCGAACAGATCCTGCTGCCCGCCAATGCGCTGATTGCCGTGCCGGAGGCAATGAGCGATCTGGGAGCGGCGACGGTTTCGGTCGTCGCAGCGACGGTCTGGCATGCCATGGTGGCCTTTGGCCAGGTCCAGCCGGGCGAACTGGTGCTGGCCCAGGGCACGGGCGGGGTCTCGGTCTTTGCGCTGCAACTGGCCAAGGCGCTGGGAGCGCAAGTGGCGATCACCTCGTCCAGCGATGAAAAGTTGGCACGCTGCCGCGAACTGGGGGCTGATTTCACGGTTAACTACCGTTCGCGCCCGGATTGGGCTGCGGCCCTGCTGGAACAGACCGGCGGACGCGGAGCCGATGTGGTGGTGGATACGCTGGGCTTTGACGTATTGGGCGAGACGGTTGCCGCCTGTGCGGTCAATGCGCGGATTGGCACGGTTGGTGCCCTTTCTGGCACTCCGCAGGCCCAGGCCGGGGTTAGCCAGGGCATGTTGATTGCCCGCAACATCGCGATCAAGGGCATCGCCTCGGGCAGCCGGGCGATGCTGGCCGCCGCGCTGGAGGTCATCGGTCGGGCGGGGGTTGAGCCGGTGGTCGATGCGACGTTCAGCTTTGCCGATGCACAGGAAGCCTATCGCCATCTTGCCGCCGGCGCGCATCTGGGCAAGATTGCGATCACGATCTGATCAAAGGAATTGCCGATGAAGTACCGCCAACTGGGTCAGGGCCTGACCGTTTCCGCCATTGGCCTCGGCTGCATGGGCATGCTGCAGGGCGGCAACTTCAAGTACGGGGCCGATGCCGACCTAGAAGAGGCAGTGCGCACGATCCATCGCGCGATCGACCTGGGCGTAACCTTTTTCGACACGGCCGAAATCTATGGCCCGCGGGCCAATGAGGAACTGGTGGGCAAGGCGATCAAGGGCAAGCGCGACGGCCTGGTAATCGCCACCAAGTTCGGCTTCCGCTATAACGAGGCTGGCCAGATTTCGGGGATCGACAGCAGCGAGGCGAACATCCGCCGGGCAGTCGAGGGGTCGCTCCAGCGGCTAGGGATCGATTGCATCGACCTGTACTATCAGCACCGCGTCGATCCGCAGGTGCCGATCGAGGACGTGGTCGGCGTGCTGGCTGACCTGCAGGCGCAGGGCAAGATCAAGCATATCGGCCTGTCGGAAGCCGCGGCCAGCACGGTGCGACGGGCCGCAGCCGTTGCCCCGATTGCCGCCCTGCAAAGCGAGTATTCGATCTGGGAACGCGAGGTGGAGGAGGAAATCCTGCCGACCTGTCGCGAATTGGGGATCGGGTTCGTGCCTTATTCCCCGCTGGGCCGTGGGTTCCTTACCGGCACGGTGACCCGCGCTGAAGACCTGCCCGAAGGCGATTACCGCCGCAACGATCCGCGTTATCAGGAAGACAATTATGACGCGAACATGCGGATTGTCGGCGTGGTGAAGGCCGTGGCCGAGCGGCGCGGCGCCTCTCCGGCACAGGTCGCGCTGGCCTGGTTGCTGGCGCAGGGCCCAGACGTTGTGCCGATCCCGGGCGCGAAGCGTCGGGTTACGCTCGAAGATTCGATGGCCGCCGCCGAGGTGGTGCTGACCGCCGACGATGTTGCCGAGATCTCTGCCGTCGCGCCAGTCGGTGCGACCAGCGGTCCGCGCTATCGACCGGCCGGGATGGCCACAGTCCGGCTTTAAAGCTGGACGACAGCCTTGCCCTTGGTCTGGCTGGCCAGCAGGGCTTCGACAGCATCGGGGATGGCGGCAATGCCGTGGCCCAGCACCTCTGCATGGGCCTTTAGCAGGCCTTTGCCATAAAGCTCGAACAAGCGTTCACGCGCGGCGGGCCAGTGTTCGGTGTGCAGGGCGTTCATGAAAGCCCGGACCGATGCCCCCTTGTAATAGAGCTTGTGGCCGATCCGCGGCGCGGTGACCGGGGTGGGCTGATCATCGACCATGTCGCTGGCCCAGCCGCTGATCACCAAGCGCCCGTGGTCGGCCAGGTTATCGACCATGGCATCGAAGATTTCCCCGCCTACCGTATCAAGCGCAAGGTTGATCCGGTTGGCATATTCTTCCGCCAGCACGGCGGCGACGCTTTCAACGCGGTAATCGATCACCCGGTCTGCGCCCAGCGCCCGGACAAAGGCGGCCTTTTCAGCACCACCGCAGATCGCCACGACATGGCAATCGTGGAGCTTTGCGATCTGCACGGCAAGGTGGCCAAGGCCACCAGCCGCAGCGCTGATGACCACGGTTTCGCCGCGTTGCAGCTGTCCGGTGAGGGTCAGGGCCAACCAGGCGGCGACTCCGCTGGAGGCCAGGGCTAAGGCCTCGGCAGTGGCTTCGGGAACCCGGACGAAATCTGTTGCCGGCGCACAATTGGCTTCGCGATAACCGCCTCGGAAGCGGGTTGCAGCCACCGTATCGCCAACGGCCAGCGAAGTGACGCCAAGTCCGATCGCTGCAACCACGCCGACAGCCTCTACGCCGGTCAGGAATGGCGGCTCCATGCGGATCGTGCCGACAGCATTGCGGGCCAGTTGGGTATCGAAGATTCCGTTGATCCCGCACCAAGCGTTGCGCACCAGCACTTCGCCCGGTCCCGGCTGCGGTTCTGGCAGATCAACGATCCGGGTGGCCGCACGAAAGCTCTCCGCAAAGCGGTATTGTTCTAGCGCGCGATAGGTCATCAGTCGCGGGAGAATTCGACGAGTTCGTAGCGGTTCATCATGTAGCCGTCGATCGCGGCATAGACGAGGATGCAATCGTCATCGGCCGTGGCCCAGATGTCATAGGCCGGGTGCTTGGTACCACCCATCCCGTGCTCACTTTCATCGACGAAGCGGAAGTGGCGGCAGGCAAAGGTGCCGGCGGCGACGGTGATTTCCTCGTCGCCGACATATTCGAGGGTGATATTGACCTCTGCGATCATCGGCGGCGTAGCACCGCGGTGATCGGGCGATGGCAGGAAGCAACGCATATTGCGGCGGTGCGGCCCCTTGCTGATATCCATGCGGCGGCCAAGATAGGCATCGGCGACCACCGGGTGCGTACCAAAGGCATCAAAGGCGCCAACCTTCATCTGTTGCGAAAGCCGCCCGATCGAGGGGCCAAAGCTTTCGCAGGTAACCACGCCGGTATCGGCATCGTGATACATCCAGCCTGAACCCATGAAGGCATCGCCGACGGTCAGATGGACGTGCAGGTTGTGTGGCACCATGTTTGGGGCGAGGTGATAGGTGATGTCGCGCAGCACGGTGGGTTCGGGCTCTTCGATCTCACACTGGGCGCGCAGGATCGTGCTGCCATCGCCGTGGTGGGTGAAGGTAAACCACTCGCGCCCGCGCTCCTGGCCCTCGATCCCCGGCTTTACCGAGGTATAGCGGATTTTGCCCGAAACGGTGCGGTGCTTCATCAGATCACTCCAGCTTTGGTCAGTTTTTCGATCACGGCCGCCTGGGCCCGCAGGAAATGTTCGCGTTCGGGCACCTGGGCGGTGCCACTCGCGTCAAGCATGGCATTGCCATCCTGCCCTTGCGCTGCGGCATAGGCTGCGGCGAACAGCGCGGGACGCTGGCGGGCAAGGCTGTTGGTCATGGCAGGAATCCGGCGGGTTTCGCGCAGGTGGCCGATGTCGATTTCGGCAAAGGCGGTGAAGGTCTCTCCGCTCATCGATTGGGCCATGATCTTGCCGTTGGGGCCCACCACCTGGCTGTTCCCGTCGGCACTGGCCAAGGGCAGCGAACAGTCAGCGATTCCGGCGGTATTGGCCGAAACGACATAGGCCATGTTTTCCCAAGCACGGGCGCGCTTGGCCACGTCCTTGGCCGTGCCAAGCGGTGAGCCGATCTCGCTCGACGAATGGACGAAGACTTCGGCACCGCGGAAGGCAAGGGCACGGGCGATTTCCGGATAGAGGATTTCTTCCGAGGCAATCGCCGCAAGGCGGCCGATCTCAGTCTCGGCGACGGGGAACACGCCCTCTAGGCCATAGTGATCGAGATAACGGTCCCACACGTCGTGCGGGCTGGGCGCGAACATCGACAGCAAGCGACGATAGCGCAGCACCACGGCCCCCGCTGGATCGATCACGAAACTGGTCTGGAAATAGAAACCGGGGAAGTGGGCATCGCTTTCATAGGCGTTGCCGGCCACGAACAGCCCCAGCCGCTGCGCCATCGCCCCCAGCGCGGCATATTCCGGCCCATCGGCGGCAAAGGCCGCGCGCGCGGCAAAATCCGGGATCGAGATGCGGCCGGGATAGGACGTGAACAGGTATTCCGGCAGCACCGCCAGCTTTACCGGGCGGCCCTGGAACTGCTCGATAAAGATCTTGGCCCCGCGGATCTGGCCTTCGATATCGCCGATCTGCGCCAACATCTGCGCCCGCGCCGCCGCCGCATCCGTGCAGCGTTCGACCGAGCGGGCCAAAAGCTGCATTGCCACGGCGGCATAGGGTGCGGGGGCGGATGGGCTCACAGGCCAAGGCTCCCCGGGTTCATCAGGCCCTTGGGATCAACCTTGGCCTTCAGTTCCTTGAGTAGACCCCAGGTCGTTGCCGAATGACCATTCTTCAGCGGATAGGTTCGCGCGATCTGCAAGTGGACCGCGCCCAGCTTCTGGAACGCATCGACCACTGCAGCACGCAGTTCGTGGACCAGGGCCGTGCTGGCGGCGTTGGCCGGAAAACCCTTGAGCTTGGCAAGGTGCGCGGGTTCCACCGACTGGCGGTGCAGCGGGTTCAGCTCATCCGGCCAGAAGAACACCGGCTCGATCAGGCAGACCTGCGGGCTGACCGCAGCCAGCATGGCCCCGGCGTTCACACCCAGCGCGGCCATTTCGTCCGCACGGCTGGCGAACAGCGCCTGGACCGCGGCCCAGCCTTCAACCAGCTTGGAATGCGGCAGGAAGCCATGGACCGGAACCCAGCGTTCACCATCTGGCCCGACCATCGAATTGACCGGCGGGAAGGGGTTGGCGCGCAGGATCTTGGGGATCGTGTTTTCGATGGCCTTGCCGCCCGCCGCCTCGATCAGGCGGGTGATCTCGGCCATATCGGCATCGGCCTCGTTCTGGCGCCGACGTTCGGTGATGCAGTGGAGGCTGAAAGGCACGTCATCAAGGAAGCTGCGGCCGGCCAGCGCAACCTTCGCGCCTTCCTTGATGCCCTTGAGGATGGAGCCTTGCGCCTTCATCATCTTGACCAGGCTCTTGGCATCGCTGGTGATGCTCTCACGCTTCATGCGCTGGGCCTGGAGGAAGGGATCGAAGCCGAAGTTCTCGCTGGCGAGGCCTTCGCGGGCCACGGCGCTCATCCCGGCGAACAGCTGATCCGAGTTGTCGAACGAGAAGCTGCCATAGGCGAAGGCCGCGCCTTCGCGGACCAGGCGCAGGGTGGCGCGGGCCTTTACGCCAAAGGCGCCGCAATCGGCCGCAAACAACCCGGTCAGGTCCGGACCATAGGGGCGGAAGAAGCTGGAACCGGTCGAGACAACCGAGCCATCGGCGAGAACGACATCAAAGCTGAGCGCGGAATCGACCACCGTGCCGCCGCCAGCGCCCCAGAATACGCCGTTCTGGCTCATCCCGCCGCCGACCGTGGCATTGATGCCAGACAGCGTGCCCCAGGTCCTGGTCCGCAAGCCGCGCGGCTGCAGTTCGCGGCGCAGCTCGTCCCAAGTGATCCCGCATTCGACAGTCACGGTCATATCGGTTTCATTGACGGCGATCACGCGGTTGAGGCGGGCCGTATCGATCAGGATGAAATTGGCCGTGGGGGAGATATAGCCGCCGGTATAGCTCATTCCCCCGCCGCGCGGGACAATGGCAATGCCAGCCGCCGTAGCCGCGCCGATCCCGGCGGCGAGTTCCTCGACCGAGGAGGGGCGGAATACGGCCAGCGGGGCAGGGCCGGCCGAGTAGACATCATGCCGGTAAAGTTCGCGATTGGCCTCGTCAGTCAGCAGCGAACCAGCGGCAACCTTGCCTTGCAGCGCGGTGAGCGGATTGGCGACGATAGCATTCATGCGGCTTCTTCCTTTGAACCGAAGGTGGGATAGCGACCCAGTGTGATGAGGAGGACTGCCCCAGCGGCGAACAGGAACATCGACGCATAGAGCATTTGGTCATAGTTGCCGGTCACATCGCGGACGCGGCCGTAGAGGACCGGGGAAATGGCCGAGGAAATGCCGAAGGGCATGTAGAGCATGCCATAGATCTTGCCGTAATTGGCCATGCCGAAATACCGGCTGGCAAGGTAGGCGATCAGATCGCTTTCGGCGCCTGCGGCAAAGCCCAGCATGAAGGCGGCCAGGTATACCGTCTGGACATCGGTGCTGTTGCCCCTCAGCCACCAGCACGCCGCGGCTGGGACCAGCAGGATCGGCAGGCAGACAATCGGCGCCCAGATCCGGTCCAGCAGCCAGCCGGTGATGATCCGGCCGGCCATCAGTGCCAGGCCGATCATGCCCATGATGCTGGCCCCTTCGGCCGCGCCCATGCCGTGTTGCTTGATGATTTCGGGCATGTGGATGTGCGCGCCGCCATAGGCCAGGGCGACGAGCGCGATGGACAGCCAGATCGTCCAGAACCGGCGATCGCGCACGGCTTCGGCAAGCGAAACGCCGGTCAGCCCACCGCCTGCGGTGATCCCTCCCGGCATTTCATCAGGCCGTGGCTCGCGCAGCAACAGGTAGCCGACTGGCAATGAGAGCAGCAGCGGGAACGCGGCGACTGCAGGATACATCCCGCGCCAGCCCCATTCGCCAATCGCCCAGACTGCGACCCGGGGAATGACCAGCGCGCCAAACGAGGTGCCGAGCAGCAGGATCCCCAGCGCCAGGCCGCGGTTCTTGTAGAACCACATGTTCACGGCACGGCTGAAGGTAACGGGGGTGGAGCCGATGCCGACCAGCCCGACGAGGAACCACAGCGCATAGAATGCGAAAATCGAAGCCGGAATTGCACCCAAGGCGGCGAAGATCAGGCCGAAAGCCAGCGTGGAGAGCAGAGCAACCTTGCGCACCCCATGCCGGTCCGCCAGCGAGCCGAAATAGGGAGCCAGCAGCGCCCCGGTGATCCCGTAAATCGTCATCGAGAGCGAGGTTTCGGCAAAGGACCAGCCGAACTCTTCCTTCAGCGGCGTCAGCACGAAGCCGATGGTGTTGAACGGCAGCGGCGAAGCGCCGCAGGCCACGCCGACCAGGCCGGCCAGCAGCACCTTCCAGCCCAGGGCAAATTCCGACTTTTGCGCGCTCATCCCAGCGGTTCTCCCTCCAGCTGTTCAAGCACGAACAGCGAATCCATGTACCCCTCGACCACCCCCTGAACGTAGAGGTAATCCCCGTCCGCACTGATCCACATGTGGTAGGGCGGATGGGCGTTCGTCATGCCAGTGAAGGCCAGACGGTGACAATCGAAGCTGCCAGCGGGGACTTCGATTGTCTCCCGCCCGATGTAAGTTAGTCCACTGGCGGATATTTCGAGCCGCGGCCCGGTGGCGCCAAAGTGGTGCAGACTGTGCAGCAGGTTGCGGTTGCCCAGGAAATGCGTGTGTCCCGCGCCCCGATCAAACGGGAAGCCTGCGGCCAGCCAGCCATCCCCCATAAGCGCGTGGACGCCAAAGCCGCGCATCGGCTTTTCGATGGCAACCCGCTGGCTGATCCGGCCCTGGTCGCGGGTGAAGCTTTCCCCCTCCGCCAGGTCATCGCCAAAGCGGAACCAGCCGGAACCCGTGGGCACACCGTGATTGAGGATGCGCACATAGGCATCGAGCGGCTGGAACGCGGCATCAACGTTGAGCACGGTTTCGCGCACGACCTGCTCAGCATCAAAAGCCATCTCGCAATGGACGGAAAGGCAACGGCCACCGGCTGCATCGCGGGTCAGGGTGAACTCTTCAAAGCCCCATTCGGCCTGGTCACTGCGGTGGCGGTAGGAAATGCGGCCCCGGCGGCGGGGCAGGGGTGACAGGTCAGTGCGCATGGTAGAATTCGGTCAGGTTCCCATCCGGATCGCGCACGGCGAACAGGTCCACCGTGCCGAGGCCAAGGATTTTCACATTGTCTGCGGCATAGGCAATGGCGGTGCCCTTGGCCTCGACCGCCTGGCGGTAGGCGGCGAGGTCCCGCACCGGAAAGCGCAGCAAGAGCACGCCCAGATTGGGCGGGCTGGCGTGGGCGGACTGGTCCGTGCCGGTAAAGCCCTGCATTTCCATCACCTCGACCCGGCCCGTCTCGCCCGGCACGGGCTGCAAGGCCGCCGCGGCGCGCTTGATCGTGGGGGTATAGTTCAGCGGAATGCCGAAGTTGGAACGCGCCGGCTCTGGCGGTTCGCTGGCGCTGTCAAAGACCAGTTCGAAACCCAGGTTGTTCATATAGAAATCGCGGGCGCGGGCCTTGTCCTTGACCATGCGCATCGAATTGAAGGCGTGGCTGATCCGGCCAACCGGAAAGGCGGTGAAAGGCGGGCTGACCCGCTGGTAAACGGCGATGTTGATTCCGTGCGGCCCGGTCAGCACCACATTGCGCAGATCCGATGCCCCGAAGGTAAAGCGGACGGGTTCGCTCTCAGCCCACCAACCGGCCTTGATCGCGGCATCAAACAGGGCCGGGACATTGTCGGAGCGGACCATCAACGAATAGATCCCGCCCGGATCCCAGGTGCGGGCAGCCAGCCGCACGGGGCGCTGCGCCACGCCCGAAAACTGCACGAAACGGATGCAGCCCGAGCTGGCTTGCGGGGCGCACCAGCGTTCGAACCGGGCGCTGGCATGGGGCACGGTCCAGGCGTTGAGTTCGGCGCGGTCAACCTTGCCGGCGGAAACCAGCTTCCATTGGCCTTCATGGGCCAAAAGATCGGTGAAGGGCTTGAATGCGGCGACGCCGACCACTGCCTCGCTCCAGGGAGCGACACCGTGATCGGCGGCCGTCCCGGCATCTGCCGGGGATGCGGCCGCAGCGGCAAGCAGGATTGCCGCCGCTGCGGCCAGCGGTTTCATTAGAAGTCGAACTTGGCCCGCAGCGTCCAGGTCCGCGGCGGGTTGAGGTAGAGGACGTTGGCCAGGGTGCTTTCAACCGCTTCTTGATCGAAGCAGTTCTTGCACTCTGCCGCCAGCGACCAGCCAGCTTCCGACTTGAGCGTCAACGAGGCGTTGGCGATCCAACGCGCGGCGCTGTACGAGCCGGTCACGAAGCTGCCGAGGCCCTTCAGGTTGCCGCCGTAAGACACGCCTGCGGCGCTGGTGAACGGCTGGCTGTAGAAGCTGACCTGGCTGGTGCCGGTTTCGCTTTCGGCACGCCAGCTGGCATTGGCTGACGGGGTCAGCGTGAGGCCACCGCCCAGCGGGGCTTCGTAGCTGGCGCCGAAGGCCATGGTCCATGCCGGGCTGCGCACCGGTTCGGCCAGCTTACCGCTTGGCGCGACAATGCCCACGCCGCAGGCGGTGGCGTTATCAGCGCCGCCGACTGGAGTCTTGCCCGCGGCAAGCTGCGTGGCGCAGGCTGCCAGCTGGCCGGCCACGGCCTGGACACCGTAAAGGTCAAACGCCGGGGCATTCGGGTCGAGGCGATAGTTGTCATCCATGTAACCGACCGAACCGAAGACGGTGAAACCGTCAGCCGGGCGGGCGGTGACTTCCAGTTCGAGGCCCTTGTTGCGATAGTCCGCGAAGTTGCGGGTGATGAAGGCGATCGAACCGTTGGCACGGGTGAAGGCCGACGGGGTCTGCAGGCCCTTAATGTCCAGCAGGAAGCCCGTGAGGTTCACACGCAGGCGGTTGTCCATCAGGTCCGCCTTCACACCGGCTTCATAGGACCAGGCCTTTTCCGGTCCGAAGGGCAGGGCCTCCGAAGGCGCCGTCGCACGGGCGTTCCAGCCGCCCGACTTGAAGCCCTTGGTCGCGCTGGCGAACAGCAGGACGTCGGACTTGACTTTGTAGTTCACGGCAAAACGCGGGGTCCAGACCTTGGTCTTGATCTTGGTCGGGATCGCCACACCGTTGGCGGCCTTGAGGTTGGCATTGACCAGACAGGTCGCCTCAACCGTGCCGTCGTTGCAGCTGGCCTTGTTGTCGGTGATGTCGAAGGTCTTTTCTTCGTCAGTGTAGCGAAGGCCGGCCGTGAAGGTCAGCGCGTCGGTCGCGTGGAAGTCTGCCTGCGCATAGCCAGCCCAGGCTTCGGTGTTGTTCTTCAGGCGACGGTCAGCCAGCAGGAACGGGAAGCCCGCCGGCGGCGGCGCAAGGCCGAGGTTGAACAGATCGGCAAAGTCGGTGTCGTTCTTTTCGTTGATGTAGAAAACACCCGTGACGTAATCGATCATCCCATCGCCGATCGAACCGGACAGCTTGGCTTCCTGGGTGAACTGCTTGTGCTTTCCGTCATTGGCAATCACGAAGCCGCCAAGCGTATAGCCGCGCACGGGCGGGTTCGGCACGGCCAGGCTGGGCAAGGCATGGCCATCGGCAAAGTCCAGCGCGAACTGCTGGGTCATGTTGAGGTAGCCGGTGATCAGGTTGACCTTGGCATCGCCAACACCGATTTCGAGGTTGGACGTGGCCATGTCCATCTTGGCCTGGTTGCCAAGGCCAAAGTCATCCTTGCGGCCGGTGAAGCGACCACCGAAGTCGTTGACCTTCTTCAGCCCGGTGCTGACGAAGCGTCCATCGCAGTTGGCCGGGTTGTTCGGATCGCAATCGAAGTTGGCGACGTTGGCCGCATCAGCAAAGGTGTGCATGTAGGCGGCGCGCCAGGTGATCGTGTCCGACAGTTCACCCTTCAGGCCCAGGCGAACACCCCAACCGTCATTTTCGTTGGTGCGCTCACCCGTGGTGGTGTTCTTGGCGTAGCCGTTGTCATCCTGCCAATAGGCCGAGAGCTTCAGCGCGAATTGCGGCGAGAGCGGCAGGTCGACCGAGCCGCGTGCCATCTTGCGCTGATACGAGCCATAGCCGGCCTCGACATAGCCGCCGACGGTATCGCCCGGATCCTTCATCACCACGGCGATTGCGCCACCGGTGGTGTTGCGGCCAAACAGGGTGCCCTGTGGCCCGCGCAGCACTTCAACGCGTTCGACATCAAAGAAGCTGAAGTTGTTGGCGTTCTGGCGGCTGATGTAGACGTCATCGATATAGGTGCCGATCGGCGGATCGAAGGTCGCGATGGATTCGGTGTTACCCACCCCACGCAGGTAATAGGCATTTGCAGTGCCAAGGCCGGTGTTGTTGAGGCCCACCAGGTTCGGAACGAACTGCGTTACGTCCAGCGCGGTGTTGATCCCGCGGGTCTGCAGCGTTTCGGCGTTGAACGCCGTGATCGCGATCGGCACGTCCTGCGCGCTTTCAGAGCGGCGCTGGGCTGTGACGACGATGTCCTCAAGCCCCTGATCCTTATCTGCCGCTTCCTGGGCGAATACTGGCGTGGCCAGCATGGCAACAAGCGAGGCGGCGCTTAGCAGTGCGGTACGATTCATCGTCGGTCCTTCCCTGTGGCTCAATCCCTGCGCCCGCTTATCTCTACCGGGTCGCTTCATCCGGGGCGTTCTTCCCGCGATCCAAAGTTGTCCGGACATTTCTGCTTTTGTCAAGCAACGAAATGTGGTTTTGTCCGGACAACATTTGCCGGGGAGCCAATTCATGAGTGTCGCCGATCTTGCTTATCCAACGCTGGTTTATGTCCACCTTCTGCTGTTTGTGATGTGGCTTGGAGCCGATGTCGGGGTGTTCCTGCTGGGCCAGCATTTCCGCAAGCGCGAGGTCTACACGCTGGAGCAGCGCATTGCCCTGCTCAAGCTGCTGGTGATCGTGGATCTTACCCCGCGCGCGGCCTGGGCGCTGATGGTGCCGCTTTCGCTGACCGTTTCCCATGTCGGCAATTGGTGGGCCGTTCCGGTCACCTGGGTTTGGGCGGCCTGGGCGATCGCCGCCGCCTGGCTGTGGCTGGTGTTCGATGCTCATGCCCACGACATGACGCCGCGGGCCGCCCGCAACCGCAAGATTGAGGGCTGGATTCGCTATGCCCTGTGCGCCTTTTACCTCTGGCTTGGCGCGCAGTCTGTGCTGACGGGTGACCCGATCGCCCCGACCTGGCTGGCGTGGAAGGCGCTGCTGTTTGGCGCGATCTTTGCCGCTGCGATTATGATCGACGTGACCTTCAAGCCGGTTGGCGCCCAGTTGGGCCGGTTGCTGGCCGAAGGATCGAGCGATGAAACCGAAGTGCCGCTGCGCCGGACGATGGACAACACCCGCTGGTGGGTTTGGCTGACTTACCTGCTGCTGGTGATCACGTCCTACCTGGGGGCAGTGAAGCCGCTGCCGTAAGCGCGGCATCATCGCCGCAGCAGGAAGCGAATGGCACCCAGGATCCGGTCTGGGTGCAACATCATCTTCAGGATGGCGCGGGCCTCGGCCGGGGCGATTTCGACGGTGCAGGGCATGGCTCCGGCGACCCCGGTGAGGGACACCCGCTCACCGGAGAAGTCCATCGCCCGGATCTCAACCGCCAGCTTTACTGCGGGGCTTTTAACCAGCATCGCTTTGGCCCCATGGTTGCAGCGCAAGGGCCGAGCGGGCCGCAGCGCGACCGGTCAGCATGGCCTCGGTCAGGTAGCTGCCGTTCTGGTAGAGGTCAGAGAACATCGAGCCGAGTTCCCCGGCGCTGAACAGGCGGGGGATCGGATCGCCGCCATGGCCGATAACGTGGCCATCAAGGGTGCGCTTGGCCCCGCCGCCGGTGCAGACGATCGCGGGCAGAATCCGCACGGCGTAGAACCGCTCACCGGACAGCGGCAGCAAGGTTTCCGGATTGCGGTTCCAGGCCGGATCATGCCCGGCGGCGCAGGCTGCCTGATAATCGGCGTGGGACTGGGCCAGGGCAGCCGGATCGAGCCCGATCTTTGCCGCCAGTTCGCCAATCGAGCCGGCGCTCACGATCAGCCCGGTGGCCACTTCGGCGGAATTGTCTTCTGACCATCCGGCATCGTCGACCACGGCGGACCAGGTCATGACTTCGATCACCAGCTTACCGGCTTCGCGGGTGGCATCATCGAAGATCATCCACATCGGCTGGGCATAGTGGATCGGCACATCGACATAGCGGCCGTGAACCTTGCGCTTGTAATGCGTCAGCTGCAGTTCGTCGGTCTCGGCATAGAAGCGCTGGCCGGTTGCATCGACATCGAACCAGCTGAAGGCGGGCAGCAGGAAGTTGCGCAGATAGAGCGTCGGCTTGCCGGGGCGCTGGATGCCGGGCCAGATCCCGCCTGATTGGCCCTGGTTGCGCAGGTGCCACATTTCAGCACCAGCCTTTTGCTGGATCCGCAGACCGTCCCCGGTGTTGAACGGGGTGCCAAGCGGGATTGCGGTTTGCAGGCCGAAATAATCGCGCTGCATTTGCGCGTCGGCTTCGAAGCCGCCAGTCGCCATGATCACGCCGCGCCGGGCCCGGATCGCTTCGCGCCGCCCTTCACGCTCGACGATCACGCCAAGGACTTCAAGGCTGTCAGGATCCTGGACCAGATCGACTAGCGGGCAATCAAACCACACGGGGATGCGCCTGTTCTGGACGTTGATTTCCAGCGCCTGCCAGACGCCCGAGGGGATCGGCAGGATCGTCGCCGTATAGGCCACCGCGTCGGCCGCGCCCAGGTCCGGGAATTCGAGCACGGCCTCGCGCTCGGTAAAGCCGGTGCCGCGCAGGAATTCGCGCCCGGCGTTCTTCGCCAGGTCCTGCACCCAGGGCTCGAGACCGACCATGCGGCGGGCCCATTCCTCGATCATGCCGGCGGGCAGGGGATTGGCTTCGCTCATGCGGTGCTGGTAAGCGGCGAGCGCCTCTTCATCCTTGGAGATCAGCAGCGATTGCCCGGAAACCCGGCAATTGCCGCCACGAAATTCCTCTGGCGCCTTTTCGATGACCAGGATCGATGCCGCCGGATCGGCATCGTGCGCTTCAATTGCCGCGCTGGCACCGGCGCAGCCAAAGCCGCAAATCACGATGTCGTGTGTGGCGCTCCACCCGCCCAGCGTGTGTACCACATAGCCAAGACTGGCCATTCACTCTCTCCCACCACCAATATTTGCGGGGAGGTTATGGTTCACGCGGCAGGCAATCGAACAACTTGTTGTCAAATTGCACAACCAATGGTTGATTAGTGTAATGGAGCACCGCCAGTTCAGCCACCTGATCGCTGCGATCGATACCGGCCAAATCGCGCTTGCCGCCGAGCGCGAGCAATTGACCCCCCAAGCCATCTCCAAGTCGATCGCGCGGCTTGAAGCGGCGGTTGGCGGGCCACTGCTGCATCGGACAGCAAAAGGTGTGGCGCCGACCAAGCTGGCGCAGCGGTTGCTGCCCCATGCGCGGACCATTGTTGCCGAAATGCAGGCCCTGGGCCGGGTGGCGGATTCGGAATTGGCCCGGCAATCTGGGCGCTTGCGCATCGGGGTTGGCCCGGTTGCCGCCACCGGGCCGCTGACCGCGCGGCTGATTGCCTTCACGCATCGCTATCCGCAGGTGCATATCGATGTCGTGGCCGGGATTGACCGTGATTTCCGGGCCCAATTGCTTGAAGGAAAGATCGACCTGGCCTTTGCATCCGACCTCAACCGGGAAGAGGCTGATGACCGGTTCCTGCAGCATCGACCCTGTGGCAGCGAAACCTGGTTGATCGCCGGGCGCGAGGGGCATCCTATGCTTGAGCGGGCAAGGTCCCTGGCGGACTTGGCCGGAGCGCGTTGGCTGGTGGGGCGCAATACCGCAGCCCTCGACGCGCTGATTGCGATGGATTTCGAACAGGCTGAGCTCACCCTGCCGCGGCCTTCGCTGTCGACCACCTCACTGCCCTTTGCGCATGAGGTGCTGCGCCAGAGCGACTATCTCGGGATCCTGCCGCAAGGGCTGGTCCAGGGCTGGGCCGGGGTGGCCGGGCGCGACCTTGCTGGCGGGCGCTGGGTCACGCCGCTCCATATGGTGCGCCGCGCGCGCAGCACCGCTGATCCGCTGATCGAGGAACTGGCCGCGACCCTGGCCTGAAACCTAGAACGGACGGAGTACCGCCAGCACCGCGATCGTTGCCACCTGCAGCCACAGCAGCGCCAGGACCGAAGTGGCCCGCCAATAGGTGCGGCGCAGTACGGCCTCACGCTCTGGGGTGGAGCCTTCGCTGACGATCGCTGCCCAGGTGCTGAAGTGGCGGATCAGCCGGAAGCGGATGATCACCCCGCAGCCGATTACCCCGGCGAACAGCGCCAGCTTGATCCGCAGCCACAACGGCCAGTCGGTCGCGGCAAAGGCCAGGGCGATCAGTCCGGCCCCGACCGCGTAGCGCACGACCCGGTCAATCAATGCCAGTTGCACGCCGGTTGCGCTTTTCCGCAGGCGATGGGCCATTTCCACCAGCCCAAGCCAGGCTAGCCCCGCGAGCGGCGCAATCCAGGCGACGACGGCCGGGAACAGGCCAAGGCCGGCGAGCAGCATTGAACCGAGCGTTGCCTGCAAGACCAGCGCATAGCGGACATGCTGGTCCACCACCATCAGGTGGTCCATCATCGCGTCGCGCGCCGGCACCGGCAAATCGTTGCGGTGGACGATGAAGCGGTATTCGCTGTTGATGACCAGGTCAGAGCCCAACCAATAGCCCAGTACAACCGTGTGTACGGCCAGAATGATTGCCTGATCGATCATCGTTGCCTGGGTCTTGGGAAATCAGTGCGATCCGGACGGAGCAGCGGGCTTGCCGCCGTCCTTTTGTGCGACCCACTTCTTGAACGCGGTCCAGGTTGTTTCGTTCGGGCGATTGTCATCGCCCGGCGGCGGCGCGGTATAGGTAGTGTAGTTGAGTGCGATCTCGTCCTTCAGCACCTGGGGCAATTCATCATAGCTCTTCAGCTTGTTGCCCATGGCGTTGAACACGATCTGGCCATCGCGGCCGCGCATCTTCATCCACGGCATCCAGTCAGAAATGCGCACCCAGGAAACGATCGGATAGGCGGTGGCATTCTTGGTGTTGAGCATCTCATCCGCGTCATAGGCGAAATCGAAAATCTCCATCGCGTGGTACTTGCCACCGATATAGTCCTGGTAATCGCCGGCGAGGACGTTGTGATAGAACAGCGGCGCCTCGAACGGGGCGAAGATCCAGCGGCCTTCGCGGCGACCGGCGAACTTGAACGGGGTGCCATCGGCCGCATAGGGGAACTGCGGGCGCTGGTTCACCGGGTCGTTGGCGATATGCATCACGTCAACCACTTCGCCGGTCCACGGGTTGGTCCACTTGCGCACCACCTGGCCCGTTTTGGGATCGAGGAACAGCATGATTTCGCGGCTGACC
>JBEEIN010000027.1:0-6534 GCA_041169825.1 Pseudomonadota bacterium | reverse complement strand
ATCCTGCGCCGAACCGGTGCGCGAATGCTGTTCACGGTCACCGGCTTTCTGGGCATCGACTATCCGGCCTTGCTGGCAGCCGAACAGCTCCCGGCCTTGACGGAAACCGTGATGCTGGATCGCGATTTCGCGGCCTTTGTTGCCAGCGGGAACGGAGCCGCCGATCCCCAGGTTGACCAGGCGCTGGCCGGGCTAACGCCTGATCATATCTCTGACATCATGTTCACCAGTGGCACCACCGGCGTGCCCAAAGGCGTGCTGATGTCGCACGGCCGGATCTTGCCGCAGGTTGGCGTGTGGATCGGCAACACGGGTCTGGCCCAGGGCGAACGCTATCTGATTGCCAACCCGTTCTTCCATTCGTTTGGGATGAAAGTGGGCTGGGTTGCCTGTCTGTTGGCCGGCGCCGTGATGGTGCCAATGCCGCAATTTGACGTGGCCGAGGCGATCCGCCTGATCGAGCAGGAACGCATTGCCTTTCTGCCTGGCCCGCCAACAATCTTCCAGATGCTGCTGGCCGCGCGCGAGCAGCGTCCGTTTGATTGCTCATCGCTGCGTGGCGGCACCACCGGCGCCGCCACGGTGCCGCCGGTGCTGATCGAACGGATCCGCAGCGAGCTGGGCATGGCTGATATCATTACCGCCTATGGCATGACCGAATGCGTCAACATTACCTCATGCCGCCCGGGTGATCCGGTGGAACTGATCGCCCAGACTTGCGGTGCGGCGATCCCGGGCAATGAGGTGATCATCGCGGACGAAGCGGGGCACGAGGTGCCGCGCGGACAGACCGGCGAAATTCTGGTGCGCGGCACCGGGGTGATGCTGGGCTACCTTGATGATCCGGTGGCAACCGCCGAAGCGATCGACATCCAGGGCTGGCTGCACACCGGCGATGTCGGGACAATGGATGCCAACGGCTATGTCCGGATCACCGATCGCAAGAAGGACATGTTCATTTCGGGCGGGTTCAATGTCTATCCGGCCGAGGTGGAAAAGATCCTGGCGGCGCATCCCGCAGTGGGCATGGTCGCCGTTGTCGGTGCCCCCGATGAACGGATGGGGGAAGTGGGTGTGGCCTTTATTGTCCCACGGCCCGATGTCAGCGTGATCCCGGATGAAATCATCGCCTGGTCGCGCGACAATATGGCCAATTACAAGGTCCCGCGTCGCGTTGTGGTGGTTGATGACCTGCCCCGCAACGCTTCGGGCAAAGTCCTGAAGATCGATCTCAAGCCCTAGTTTTGCCGGTGCGGTGAGGAGCTTTCATGATGGGCGCTGATCTGATTGCAATCACCGGCGCGGCGCATGGAATCGGTGCGGCCCTGGCCCGCGAAGCCGTAGGCCGTGGTTATCGGGTGGCATTGTTCGATCGTGACGAAGCGGCGTTGGTGGAACTGCGCGCAGCATTGGGTGCGCCGGCATGCCTGGTTTGCCCTGGCGACGTTACCAGCACGGCTGACCTACACAGCTTTGCCGAGATGATTGGCCGGCAGGGTGGTGTCCTGCGCATGGTCTTTGCAAATGCCGGGATCCTGCGCGTGGGAGAGATCCTTGAACAAGCGGATGGCGAAATCGAACAGATGTTCGCCATCAATGTTTTCGGTCCCATTCGCGCGGCAAAAACGCTGATCCCGCTTATGCAAAAGCATGGGCAGCCTTCTGTCTTTGTCGTGACTGGCTCAACGTCAATGCTCTCTGCCGCGGCGGGCTATGGCGCCTACGCGGCCAGCAAACATGCCTTGTTGGCCATCACAGAGGCGCTGGATGCAGAATTGAGTGCGCGTACCGCTACGGTCCGCGCCGCACTGCTCTGCCCGGCCGCAGTCCAAACGGGCCTGGCTGACGGGGCTTCAGACCTTTTGGGGAAACTGCAACGCCGAATGGCCGAGCACGGAATTACCGCTGCGGACATGGCCAAGCTGGCTTTTGATGCATTGGCGCATAAGCAAAGCGTGATCTTCTCTCATGAGCCATCCAAAGCGGTTGCCAGAGAACGATTTGAGGCACTGATTTCCGGGCAGTTTGTGAACAGTAAGCGTAACGGCAAGAAAGCGAACGGTCCTGCTGTTCCTGGCTTGGCGGAAAAACGGGCGATTGGGGGCTGAGCTGCAATGAACTTCGATGTGGTGATCGTGGGCGCGGGCCAAGGCGGTGCTTATGCGGCAATCCAGCTACGCCAATTGGGCTTTGCCGGAACCATTGCCTTGGTCGGGCGCGAAAGCGAGCCGCCCTATGAGCGCCCGCCGTTGTCCAAGGAATACATGCTGGGCGACAAGACTTGGGAACGCTTGCTGATCCGCCCGGCGGAATTCTGGGCGGACAAGGGAATCGACCTGATCCTGAATGCGGAAGTCACGTCGCTTGATCCGGCAGCAAAGACCGTGGCTTTGCATGACGGCCGGACCATTGGTTATGGCGATCTGGTTTGGGCAACTGGGGGCGAGCCACGGCAGCTAACCTGTCCGGGTGCCCACCTGCCGGGGGTCTATGGCGTGCGCAACCGCGCCGATGCCGATGCGATACTGGCCGATTTGCCCAAGGTCGAGCGCGCGGTGATCGTTGGCGGCGGCTATATCGGACTGGAAGCGGCCGCCGTGTTGCGCAAGCTGGGCAAGGATGTGACCTTGCTGGAAGTGCTGCCCCGGGTGCTGGCCCGGGTTGCCGGGGAAGCGCTCTCTGCCTTCTATCAGGCAGAGCATCGGGCGCACGGCGTTGATCTGCGCACTGAAACCGGGCTTGCGGCGATTGAGGGGGCCGACCGCGTTACCGGCGTGCGGCTGGCGGATGGTTCGTTGATCGCATGTCAGCTGGTGATTGTCGGGATCGGGATCATCCCCGCGGTTGGTCCGTTGATTGCCGCCGGGGCCGCGGGGGGCAATGGCGTCGATGTCGATCCGTTTTGCCGCACCAGTCTGCCGCATGTCTATGCGATCGGCGATTGCGCGGCGCACCCCAACCGGTTTGCCGATGGGCAGGTGATCCGCCTTGAAAGCGTCCAAAACGCTAATGACCAGGCCAGCTGTGTGGCTCGGGCCATCACGGGCGACCCACAGCCCTATGCGGCAACGCCGTGGTTCTGGTCGAACCAGTATGACCTCAAGCTGCAGACAGTCGGCCTATCGGGTGGCCACGATACCGCAGTTCTGCGGGGCGATCCTTCCAATCGCAGCTTCTCGGTGCTTTACCTCAAGCGCGGCCGGCTGATTGCCTGTGATGCGGTCAACGCGGTGAAGGATTATGTCCAGGCCCGCAAGCTGGTTGAGGACGGGGCAATCATTGCGCCCGAGGATCTTGCCGATACCAGCCGCCCGCTAAAGGAACTGCCGGTTCAGTGATGGCGCTGGGCCAGAGCAGCGAATCGAGTCCCAACCGCGGTCGATGTGTCGCCATAAATTTGGGATAGGCGACGCTGGCACAACTTGGCGGACACGCGCTGCAGTTTGAGGCCAGCACTGTTGCAGAGGAGTTCCGACCGGATCGAACGGGGATACGCCGCAAACGGCTGGCCGAGAGATCGCTGGCTGGGGCGGAAGGATTCGAACCTTCGCATGCCGGTACCAAAAACCGGTGCCTTACCGCTTGGCTACGCCCCAGCAACCGCGCGGCCTTTAGCATGCCGCGCGGCTTAGGGAAGGGGGCTATTGCTCTTCGGGCAAATTATCGAAATCGGCAGCCGAATGGCGCTCGACCAGGCCGGTCGGCAAGTTGACGCGCAGCCCGCGCTTTACGGCCGGGCGGGCAAGGATTTCCTCAACCCAGCGGCCAAGGTGCGTGTACTCGTGCATCGAAAGGAACGTCGCCGCATCGCCATAGGCCTTGCCGCGATAGAGCAGGCCCAGCCAGGCAAATGCAGCCATGTCGGCAATCGAATAGTCGTCACCGGCCAGGAACCGGGCCTCGGCCAGGCGCTTGTCGACCACGTCGCACAGCCGCTTGGTTTCCATGGCATAGCGATCGATCGCATATTCGATCTTGAACGGGGCATAGGCATAGAAGTGGCCGAAACCGCCGCCGATGAACGGTGCGCTGCCCATCTGCCACATCAGCCAGGACAGGCACTCGGCCCGGCCCTTGGCGTCGGCCGGGATGAAGGCGCCGAACTTTTCCGCCAGGTGGAGCAGGATCGCGCCGCTTTCAAACAGGCGGATCGGCTCGGGGCCAGACCGATCGAGCAGGGCCGGGATTTTCGAATTGGGATTGATCGAAACAAAGCCCGATCCGAACTGATCCCCTTCGCGAATGTTGATCAGCCAGGCATCGTATTCGGCCCCGCTGTGGCCTGCTTCCAGCAGTTCTTCGAGCAGGATCGTCACCTTCTGGCCGTTGGGCGTACCCAGCGAGTAGAGCTGGAACGGATGCTGACCGAGCGGCAGCTCCTTGTCATGCGTCGCGCCTGAGACCGGCCGGTTGATGCTGGCGAATTGCCCGCCGTTTTCCTTGTTCCAAGTCCAGACCCTGGGCGGGGTATATTCGGCATCGGCCATCGCGGGCACCTTTCATTGCAATTCGAAACGCGAAAGTGGCGGGCGAACCGTTCAAGCGCAAGAGGGCAGCCGCGCGATCTGTGGTTGACAAAAGTTGTCCGGACAAATCTAGTGGTCTGTGGGAAATGGAGGGACGTTTATGGGCAATGATTGGGACCGGCGGGATTTCTTCCGCCTTGGGATGGCCGGGCTCGCCGGAGCGGCCATGCTCGATCCGCAAGTTCTGGAGGCGGCGGCCAAGCGCGGCGGTCCGATTAACCAGCGCGCCGATGGCACGTACGATACCGTGCCGCTGGCCAAGGATGTCATTTCCCTGGGCGTGGTCCAGTCCCGCGTCATGGCGGTCGATGCGGGCAATGCCGTGAAAAAGCGGCGCGAGAACGTGCAGCACATGTGCGACCTGATCGACTATGCCAACGGCTTTTCCGGCAAGAAGGACCTGCTGTTCTTCCATGAATTTCCGATCACCGGATACAATTACAAGCTGAACCTGGCCGATTCCCGCCGCATCGCGATCGAGGTGCCCGGCGAGGAGACCGAAATCCTGGCCAAGAAGGCGCGCGAACATGGCACCTGGCTGGTGTTTGGCTCTTACGTCCGCGATCCGGATTGGCCGGATAGTCTGTTGTCGATCACCACGATCATGAACGACAAGGGCGAAGTGGTCGACAAGCACTGGAAGGCCCGCAACATCAAGGGCGCCTTTGGCGGCTTCGAACTGTTCACCACCACGGTCTATGACGTGCTTGATCGCTTTGTTGAAATGTATGGCGCCGATGCGGTGATCCCGGTCACCCGTACGCCGATCGGCAATATCTCCACCTCATCGATCCAGCGTGAGCCGGAGGTGTTCCGCGCCATGGCGATGAAGGGGGCAGAGATCATCCTGCGCACCGCATCGGGCGGCTTCACCCCGGCCGATATTGCCGCCACGTCGATGTACAATCAGGTCTACACCGCGATCTCCAACAATGCCGCTTCGCCCGACAACGGCCTCTATTTCGAGGATGCCGGTGGCGGCGGTTCCGGGCTTTACGGGCCAGACGGGAATGCGATCGCGCTTGCCCCGACCGCCTTTGAAACCTGTGTCGAAGCCCGCATCCCGATCCGCGATTTCCGCGCCCGGCACCGCCAGCCGATCGTCCATAGCGAGCTGGTTCTGCCGGTCTATGAAACCTATCGATCGCGCTATGGCCCGAACCTGTTCAGCAGCTATCAGCCCAAGGATATCCTGGATGCCGGGCGTTACCTGAAGGACAAGGCGCGCTGGTGAGCCAGTAAGGGGCTGCCTCCACAGTTGCCGCGCTGCAATGCCGACAAAGGCCGTTTACATTGCAATGCAGCAAGGCTAGGGGCGCCTCCATGCTGATGGCCATTACCAAGCCGATTACCATTAAACCGACTCGCTGCGGCGGGGCGGTTCGTGGTGCGCGCTGGACCAAGGCGTAGACCAAACGAACCAAGCCCCGCGCAAGCTGCGGGGCCTTCATCAGCAAGCGCCAGGCCCGCAGCTCCCGCAAAGACTGGAGATGTGACACATGGTGCAGAGATTTTCCGAAGGCCAGCAACTGAACGTCGGCGTGGTCGGTGCAACCGGCCTGGTCGGCTCGATGATGCGTGAACTGCTGGCGGAACGAAACTTCCCGGTCGGCACGCTGCGGCTGTTCGCCTCGGCCCGCTCGGCTGGCAAGCAGGTGGATTTCAACGGCACGGCGGTGACGGTTGAAGACGCCGAAACGGCGGACTTCTCCGGTCTCGATGTGGTGTTCTTCTCGGCCGGTGGCTCCACCTCCAAGGCCCTCGCACCCAAGGCCGCTGCGGCCGGCGCGATCGTGATCGACAACAGTTCGGCCTGGCGTTCGGATCCGGACGTGCCGCTGGTCGTGGCCGAAGTGAACCCCGATGCGCTGGCCACCATTCCCAAGGGGATTGTTGCCAACCCCAACTGCACCACCATGGCCGTCATGCCGGCGCTCAAGCCCTTGCATGACGAAGCGGGGCTAAAGCGCCTCGTCGCCTCAACCTATCAGGCCGTATCCGGCGCGGG